>CAYMTC010000171.1:484-4809 GCA_964393265.1 uncultured Thermoleophilia bacterium | reverse complement strand
GATAATGAGCGGTGACTGGAGTTCAGACGTGTGCTCTTCCGATCTCCGTCGCGCAGACGACCCAGGAGATCGGCAAAGTCGAGGCGGCCGCGGGCGCCCTGTTCGGCGTGCGCCCAGCGCACGAAGGACCACGCTGCTGCCAGGACCGCACGAGCGACCGTGTCGCCGTACGCAGCGAGGAAGGCTTGTCGCTGCTCGCGGACGGCAGCAGCCAGCTCGTGGAGGCGCTCCTTGCCATCACGGCCACCCCAGGCGGCCTGTGTGCCCGCACCGCGTTTCACGAGCGGCAGCGCGGCCACCGCGGCCGCTTGGAGGTGACGGTCTGACTGCACGACGTCGCGAAGCACAGCGACGTGGCGCTCACACGCCGCGACGTCGCGGTAGGCGCGGTCATCGTCGTTGCGACACTGCTGCTGCGCATACACGACGACGTCACCGCACGCCGCGATCAGCTTGTGCATCGCGGACCCAAGGTCCGGCTGCCGACCGGGCCACGCCTCGGGCTCGGCATCGAACCTCTCGCCGAACATTGCCTGCGCCGCGTTCGCGACGGCGGAGAGCTCGACACCGGCCGCTAGCGCCTCGTGCAGCGCTGCACGAGGCCCAGACTCGCCGACGTCGCCGTCACGACGCGCCTTGACGTCGTCGTGCGACCCGTCTCTGAGCCACTCCTGCCAGAGATCGTCCAGCAGCAGACGGGAACCGAGCGCATCCAACTGGACGAACGCGGGGTCGACACCGGCCTCGACCGGCGACTCGCGCAGCAGTCGCGCGGCAAAAGCGTGGATGGTGGAGATGGGCGCCTGCTCTACGTCGAGGAGCGCCTGCCGCAGCGTGCCACGCTGCGACGCTGGCCGGCTGGAGTCCGCCGCAGCCGCTCGAAGCCCAGCTCGCACGCGCAGGCGCAGCTCGGCGGCGGCCTTGTCCGTGAACGTGATGGCCACGACGCGTCGCGCCGAACCGCTGGCCACCACACAGGCGATGTACCGCTCCACGAGCAGGCGGGTCTTGCCGGTGCCTGCGCCCGCCTCCACCAGGAACGTGGTGTCGAGGTCTGCCACCGCACGCGAACGTGCGACCTGGTCTGTGAGAGGTCGCTCAGTCATCCACGCGCCCCACCACGCCGCACTCGCCTTGCAGTTCGAGGACCTCCGCGAGCGAGGGGTGCATACGCTTGCGCTCGCGCGTCACCTCAAGCTCATCGCATCCGTGCGCCAAGTCGCAGTACCGACACACCTCAGCAGGCGCCACACGGGGAAAGACGCCCCGTTCTGCGAGGGAGACCACACTCGCCGTCGTGTGGCGCAGCTGCTCGATGACGGCGCCCTCATCTGAGGGCAGCGGCACGTCGTCACGCTCTCGGCGCCGCGTCACCATGCGGAACAGGCACCGGACCTCTGCTGAGGCTGCCCCGGGTACGACGTGACGGGCCGCCAGCAGATACGTAGGGAGCTGGATGTCGCGCCCGGCTTTGACCAGGTCTTGCTCGACACGTCCCCGTCCGGTCTTGTAGTCGACGACCCGCAAGTGGCTGCCGTCGGCCGCCCGGTCTATGCGATCGATGCGCCCGTAGAAGGCGATCGAACGATCTGCCGAGACCTGCAGTGTCACTCGCTCCTGCCCACGCCCGAAGGCGACCTCGCAGCCCCAGGGCTGAGGGCCCTGCGGCTGCGCCCAGCAGGGGTCTGTATCGACTGCGCCCTGCAAGTCGGCGGTGAGACGCTCGCGCACGACGGCCCACGACAGAGGCACTCCGACCGCACCGCGGCTCACCGCCGCCTGACACTCCTCCGCCACCAGGTCGGCGACCATGCCGACCGCTTGGCGTTGGCTGAGGCCCGTGGCCACAGCCGAGAACACCCGCCTCAGGACGCGGTGCGCAACGGTCCCCACGTCAACGGGCTCTGCCTCGACGACGGCCTCTGGCATGTCCGATGGCTCAAGGCGAAGCACATGGCGCAGGTAGAACGCGAACGGGCAGCGGACGTAGTCCTGGAGCGCTGTCGGCGCTTGGGGCGCGGCGAACAGGCTGCTGCCTGCCACGTGATCGCGCGCCCGACGGGACTTGAAGACGCCGTCCCACGCAGTGGAAGATGGCACGCTCGCCGCCATGCGACGGCCGAGAAGCCTGCGAGCGGCGTCGTGACCGCAGACCGTCTCCAGGTACGTGCGGCACGACGCCGGCACTCGAGGACCGCCGGTGGGACAGCGCGCGCCGCCGCGCAACGCGAGCAGGAGCGCCACGTCCAACTCGCGCTCATCGACGGGCGCGCGCTCACCTGGCAGCCAGACGCGGTCCCCTGACACCCGCGCGGGCTGCATGCCGGACGGCGCACGCCTGAGGCGCCCACCACTGAGCGGCGCCGTCGTGATGGTCTCGGCTGTCACGGGTCCCTCGACGATCTCCTCGGCGAGTTCGACAGCGGTACGTGACGGCTGGCGTGTCCCGCCCGCTGCGTCCACACGAGGAGAGAGAGCCACGAAGCGCCACTGCGCGCTCTCCCGCGCCAAAGCGAACAACAGGTCAGCCTCCTGCTCGCGTGCAGCGGCCTCCGTGAACGATGCGCCGAGACGCTTGGCCAGGACGCGCCGCTCGCCGTCCGGCAAGATGGGGTCCAGAGGCACGCCACTTGGGAACCCGCCCGTGGCAAGGCCGCCGAACACGACCAGACGGAAGCGCAGCCCTCGAGCCTCGTACGGCGTCATCACGGCGACGCCCCGCCTGCCGATCGAACCGTGCGACTCGCGCAGAGCGGTGAGCACGTCGCGGGCCACCGCGGCCGCCTCGCCGACCGACACTTCTGCCTCCACGTAGCCGCATGTACGGAGACTGTCCAGCGCCGTCAGTACGGGATCATCGTCGCGGACGGCGCACTGCTCCTGGGCGAGCCTGCGTAACGAGTCCAGCATGGTGGACCACGGAGCGCGCGTCGGTACCTGCTCGGCTCGCGCTCGCAGCGATTCGACCAAGCGACCGAGAGACCGCACACCCTCCAGCCGCCGCCGCAGCCCTCCGATCTCGTCCGGGTCAGACGCGGGCCGTCCATCGGCGGCCTGCTCAGCCGACGCAAGGCGAGCCGCCAGATACCTGCGGCGAGCCTCCAGGCGAGGCGCCCAATCCTGCCCGTCAACTACGCCACAGCGCCGCGACTCGTCGTTCCAAAGGGACACGTCGGCGGCGCTGGACATGTCTGAGGAGAGCGCTAGCGTGGAGGCATGCTCTATCACCGCAGCACGCCCCAAAGGCCTGCCCGTCGACGGCCAGGCACAGTCGAGAAACGTGACCAGACGGCGAACGCCACGTCCGGCCAGCGGCAGGCGACGAGCTATGGGGACCCCGCGCGCCTGGAGCCCGACGGCCACCTCGTCCGCCCGCTGGGCCGAAGGCGCGATCACCGCCGCCTCATGGAACCGCAGACCGTGGCGCTCCGCTGCCGCTGACAGCAGGGCGGCGGTCTCTGTGATCTCGCCTTCGTCGCTTCTGACGGACACCAGCTCGGCTGGCAGCGGGTACGCTGCCGCCGTCGTCTGAGTGCCGCCCGCCGGCGCGTGTGGCCCGGCCCCGCGACGCTGTCCTGGCGCCGCGTCGAGCTCCTCAAGCTGGAAAGCGAGGTGGGAGAAGAATTGCAGGCCTGGCTCGACGTACGCCTCACCACGAGCCGGCCGTGGAAAGAACACGGCGGCGGGACGGCCAGCCACAAGAGCCTCGATGAACAGACGCTGGCACTGAGGCAGGTCATACAGCCCGTACAGCATCACAGCACCCGCCGACCAAGCCCCGGGGCTCTCTTCGGCCCTAGGGACGGGCAAGGTGCCGTTCCCCACGACGGGCAAGGTGCCGTTCCCCACGACAGGCAAGGTGCCGTTCCCCGGGACAGGCAAGGTGCCGCCGCCCGGGACAGGCAAGGTGCCGCCGCCCGAAAGCACGGGTGCGGGGCTGTCAGAGGCGCTCGAAGCATCGCCGACCGAGGGACCTATGGCCCCCTCGACACCGCCGTCCGATTGGTGCCAAGCCCGCCCGCAGAGCCCTTGCGCGGCCGCATGGTAGACGCCGGCCCTGTCGCTGCACTTCTCGCGTGCGAGCGTCGTCTCGTACAGAGCCAAGACCTGTTGCACAGAGGCCGCACGCGATCCCGGAGAGCCCCAGGGTGCACCTGAGGCGGTGATGCCCGCCTCGCGGAGATCGGTGATGGACTTCAAGAACGCCCTGTCGAGGCCGGGCATGTGCGCGACGGGCGCGAAGTAACCGTGGGCGGCCGCGCCCGACTCGCGCAGGGCGCGGCCCACGAGGCGCAGAAGCGCCCCCTCCGCGAGCACACGCTCGC
>CAYMTC010000171.1:0-474 GCA_964393265.1 uncultured Thermoleophilia bacterium | reverse complement strand
CGCCACGGCCATCTCCAGCGCGAACGTGTAGATGCTGACGAAGCGCACGTTCGCGAGGCCGCCCCCCATGAGCGCCAGGCGCCGCGGCAGCACAGTAGCCACCTGGGATGAGCCGACCAAGACCACCGCAGGAGCCAGTGGCTCGTGGCGCTGCACGGTCTGCAGATGGGCGGCGAGAGCCACCTCGAGACTGCCGAAACCGCCGACGTAGAGCCTGCGCAGAGTGTCCTCCTCACCGCGTACAGTGAAACGCTACCGAAGCGTCCAGGACGACTACCCTCAGGGATGGGTCCGGGACGGCAGTCCATACGGATGCATCCAGGGCAGCCGTGGTCACCGACGCGTCCGCGGCAGCGAGCCGGACTGTAGCACGCACGCGTGACGTCACCGGCGGCGCAGCAGGTGTCCTAGCGCGCGATGAGCAGGATGAGATCGGAAGAGCACACGTCTGAACTCCAGTCACGAGATTCCATC
>CAYMTC010000170.1:0-4810 GCA_964393265.1 uncultured Thermoleophilia bacterium | reverse complement strand
CGGCTGGCTCGCGGGCCTTGCGCAGCGCGCTATCGCCTCGGCCGACCGGGTCTACGAGCTATTGGATACGCCACTCGAGCTCAGCGAGTCGCGCGACGCCACGATCCTCCCTACGCCAGGGACGGGAGGCAGCAGCCGCAAGGGCGCCCCGGTGTGCTTTGAACACGTGAGCTTCGCGTACGACCGCCGCGTCGTCCTTGACGACGTGCACCTTGAGGTCGCCGCTGGTTCGGCCGTCGCCCTCGTCGGGCACACCGGGTGCGGCAAGACCACGCTGACCGCGCTCGTGCCACGCTTCTACGACGTCACCACCGGGCAGGTGCTGGTGGACGGTCACGACGTTCGAGCGCTCACGCTCGACAGCCTGCGCTCCCAGATCGGAGTGGTCACACAAGACCCCTTCCTCTTCAGCACGACGATCGCCGAGAACATCCGCCTGGGCAGACCTCAGGCGAGCGCGGCCGACGTGCGCGCCGCCGCGCGGCAAGCCCAGGCCGCGGAGTTCATCGAAGCGCTCCCCGAGCAGTACGAGACCGTCGTCGGGGAGCGCGGCCTCACCTTGTCCGGCGGTCAACGGCAGCGCATCGCCATAGCTCGCGCGCTGCTCATGGACCCGCGCATCCTCATCCTGGACGACGCCATGAGCAGCGTCGACATCCAGACCGAGATGCGCATTCGGGACGCCCTCGCCGAGATCATGTCGGGGCGCACCACGTTCATCATCGCCCACCGGCCCAGCACGATCGCCCTGGCAGAGCGCGTGGTCGTCCTGGAGCACGGGCGCGTCGTCGAGGCCGGCAGTCATGCACAGCTGCTCGCCGCCGAGGGCCGCTACGCGCACATGTTCGGCAGGGCTGAGGGCGCGGGCTGCACACTGGACGCAGCCCTCGAGGAGGCGGACGCGGATGACGCGGACCGGTAGAGCTCGCGAGCTTCCAGACGGTGCGACCGGGCCCAGCGAAGTCCGCGGTCTGGGCCCAGCTGTGCGCGCCGCGCGCCAGCTGCAGATCGCGCGGCTAGCGCGCTTCATGTGGCCCTACCGCAGGCTGGCGGCGTGCGCCATCATCGCCATGCTGGTCTTCACGGCCGCCAGCCTGGCCGTCCCCTACTTGGTCAAGATAGCCATCGACAGCGGCATCCGCATGGGCGACCTCACCGTGCTCACTGCCGTGATCGTCGCCTTCGTGTCGGTCGCCGCCGTCAGTCTCACCGCCAGCTACGCCCAGACCTACCTCGTCAGCTTGGTCGGGCAGCGGACCATCTTCGACATCCGCCGCGCCCTGTTCGCCCATCTGCAGAAGCTTAGCCTCGACTTCTTCATCCGTCAGAAGACCGGCTGGATCGTGAGCCGTCTCACCAACGACATAGATGCCCTTGACCAACTCGTCACCGACGGCGTCACCTCGCTCGTCACCAACGGGCTCACTCTGATCGGAGCCACGGTACTGCTCCTGACACTCGACTGGCGCCTCGCCCTCGCGACTCTGGCGATCATGCCGTTCTTGGTGGCCGCCACCGCCGTGTTCCGCATCAAGTCGACACGGAGCTACGCCAAGGTGCGCGAGCGCGTGGCCGACGTCAGTGCCCACCTGCAAGAGAGCATCTCTGGGGTCCGCACACTGCAGGCGTTCCGCCACGAGGAGGGCGACATCCGCCGATTGAACGCACTGAACGCCCTCTACCGCGAGGCGAACATGGAGACCGTCGTACAAAGCGGCGTCTACTTCCCCTTCGTGGAGCTCCTGTCGACCGTCGCCTTGGTCATCGTGCTCTGGTTCGGCGGATGGCTCGCCGCCAGCGACCGAGCCGATATCGGGGTGCTCGTCGCCTTCATCGGCTACCTCAGCATGTTCTTTGACCCCGTCCAGCAGCTCAGTCAGCTCTACAACACCTTCCAGTCGTCGATGGCGGCTGTCCACAAGATCTACGCCGTACTGGACACCGAACCGGACATGCAGGACACGCCAGACGCTCGACCGCTCTCCGACGTGCGCGGTCAGATCGAGTTCCGGGACGTCTCGTTCGCCTACGGCAACGGCGGCGACGTCCTCCACGGCATCACGCTGACCATCCCTCCGGGGAGCACCGCCGCCTTCGTGGGGCCCACAGGGGCCGGCAAGTCGACCTTGATCAAGCTGCTCGCGCGCTTCTACGACCCGCGCACCGGCACCGTCGCCCTAGACGGTCATGATCTGCGCCGGGTCACGGGCAGGTCGCTGCGCGCGCACCTCGCGGTGGTACCCCAGGAGGCCTTCCTCTTCAGCGGCTCCATCATGGACAACATCCGCTTCGCGCGACCTGACGCCACCGACGACGAGGTGCGTCAGGTCGCACGCATCGTGGGCGCCCACGACTTCATCGAGGGCCTTCCCGACGGCTATGCCTCCGACGTGAGAGAGGGTGGGTCGGCCCTCTCCACCGGACAGCGTCAGCTCATCTCCTTCGCGCGGGCGCTCTTGGCCGATCCTCGCGTCCTTATCCTGGACGAGGCCACCAGCAGCGTGGACGCCGAGAGCGAGCAGCGCATCGAGGCGGCCATGGACGTCCTCTTTCGCGCCAGGACGTCCGTGGTCGTGGCGCACCGGCTCAGCACCGTGCGCCACGCCGACATCATCTTCGTGATCGACGGCGGTCGAGTGGTGGAGCACGGAACGCACGCCGACCTGCTGGCCGCCGGCGGCCGCTACCGCCGTCTCTACGCCGACTGGGCACGGGCGGGCGGCGGGCTCTGACGCGCACCCTCGCCGCGCCCCGGTGCGTGGCGGACGCCAACGCGCACGCTCACTGCGCCCGGGTGCGCGGCGGGCTCTGACGCCGGCGCGGGCGAACGACTCTGACCCCCGGGCGGGCGCCAGGCTCTGCTGCGGGCGGTCGGTACGCCCGCGCCGCCCGGCGCGGCGGCCACGCCAGCGCTGCCCGTTCGTCACTACTTGAGTGAGCCCGGCGCCGACCTCAGCCCGTCTGTCATCGAACGAGCGAGGGCGGCGCCGACTTGAGCCCGCGTACGCTCGGCAAGGACACCTGGAACGCGCTCAGGACGACAGCCGCACCCGCACTGGCCCACAGGACCGTGGAGACACCCAGCCAGTCGGCCAGCGGCCCCGCCAGCGCCAAGCCGAGCGGGTACATCGACAGTGAGCCCAGGTAGTCGTACGAGGACACTCTGGACAGCATCTCCGGCGCCACGTGCTGCTGCATGGCCGTCATCCAGACCGGGTCGTAGAGACCCCACTCGACACCGAGCACGGCCGCTCCCACGAACACCAGCCACACAGGCGCCTGGGCGGCCATCAGCGCGAGCGGCAGCGCCGTGAGAGACAGGCCGGCAGCGACCACCAGCAGCGGCCGACGAGGACGCCAGCGCAGCGCGAGCGCGCCGCCGACCATCTGCCCAGCCCCCAGGGCGGCGGCCGCGAAGCCCCAGGTGCGCGCTCCAGAGTACACATCCCTCGCCACGACCGGACCCAGCACCTGCATGGGCGCCTCGACCATGAACAAGAACAGCGAGGCGCCTAGCACCATCACCCACAACCACGTGTGGCTGCGAAACTCGGACCAGCCGGCGCGCAGATCGCCAAGGAAGCTCGACGGCGCCGGCGCACTCCCCTCAGCTGTCCGGGCCGTCCCCTCAGCCATCAGCCTGCTCTCGGCGGCAGGTCCGCCGCTTGTCTCGACCGACGAGACACGTTCCGTCAGGCGCGCGACGGGCACGGGCCTCAGCCTGATGAGGAACCACGCGCTGAACAGATAGCTGAGGCCATCTATCCCCATGGCCCAGCCGGCCCCGACCGCAGCCACCAGGAGTCCTGCGCCGATGGAGCCGATGGTGATCGACGCGCTCGCTACCAGGCCGGTCAGCGCGTTGGCCTGCTGGAGGTTCCCCAGGCTCACCACCTGCGGCATGAGCCCCATGTAGGCAGGGCGGAAGAACGCTTCACTGGCGCCCATGAGCACCTGCAGGGCCACCAGGTGCCACACCTCAGCCCATCCGCTGATGAGGAGCGCCGCCATCGTCACCTGGACAGCGGCGCGCACGAAGTCCGCGACGAGCATGACCATGCGGCGCGGCAGCCTGTCGGCCCACACGCCGCCCACCAGCAACATCACCGACATGGGGACCAGGTTCGCAGCCTCCACCAGGCCGATGTCTGTCGCGGAGCCGCCGATGGCCAGGACGGCGAAGGGGAGCGCCACGATGGTGAGCATGGTCCCCACCACCGAGGCTGCCTGTCCGAGGAAGAGCTTGCGGAACTCGGGCTCGCCGAGCGCAGTGAACCAGCGCTCGGCGTGGCGCGGGGATCCCGTCGATGGCGTGTCGTCGCCCATGCTCTTCTTCGTCCTGGCTGACGCGATGGCCTGATCGGCGCGATCTCCCGGCAGGCCGTGGGGATTCTACCTGGCGGGCTGCTGCTACGGACCCCGTCAGCCCGCCCGCTACTCTGGAGTCAGTCGGTCCGCCCGCTGCTCCGGTGTCAGTCGGCCCGCCCGCCACTCGGGGAGCTCTGCGTTCACGGCCGCACCGAACAGCAGCGCCAGGTTGAAGAGCCAGAGCCACAGCAGGAATACGACGATCGCTCCCAGAGTGCCGTAGTTGAGGTCGTAGTAGTCGAAGACCTGCAGGTAGAGGGAGAAACCATACGACGCCAAAGCCCACAGCCCGATGCCCAGCAGCGCCCCTGGGGCGACCTCGCGGAGACGACGACGCGGGCTCGGCCCCGTGGCCATGAGCCCGCCTACGAGCACGAACGCCACTCCGAAGAACACAGATCGGAAGAGCACACGTCTGAACTCCAGTCACGAGATTCCATCT
>CAYMTC010000169.1:0-4835 GCA_964393265.1 uncultured Thermoleophilia bacterium | reverse complement strand
TCTTTCCCTACACGACGCTCTTCCGATCTCTCCAGACGAGGCTCTTGGCTAGCGGCGACGCGTTGTGCCAACACAGCGCGCGTCGCCGCCGAGCTCAGCGCCGCGGCCTGTGCCGCCGACAGCTCAGCGTCTCCGCTGCCAGGCTGCCTGGCGGGCGCTACGACCGCCCACGCGTCGTCGACCCCCGCCAGCTCATGGAGATCGCCTTGCGGGCGCTCAGGCACGAGCAGGTAGGCGGCGACCATCGTGTCCGCAGCCGGTCCGGCGGCCGCAGTGGCCGCCAGCGGCAGTGACTTCACGTCGTGGCTCACCATGTGGGCAGCCAGACGCCACAGTCCACGTAAGCCGTCGAGGCTGGCCAGCGATGCGACGGCGGCCTGACCGTCGACGACGGCCACCGCCACCTGCGACGGCGCCTGCGCATCCTCTTGGCGGACCGGCTCGACCGAGAACCCGCGAGGCTCCTGCTCCAGCAAGCTGGCAAGCGTGCCCAGGGCATGCTCCACGTGCAGTGGGGGCGGCTCTGACGAGCCTGCCGCTTGCGGGACGCCTCCAGCGGACTTTGCGGCCGCCTCGGCGGCCTCGCCACCCGGTCCCGCCACCCCGGGTCCCGCGGCGCCACGCACCCGACGGGCCAGTGTAGCGAACTCCCAGCGAGCGAAGATGTCGCCGACGGGTCCCTGCGGGATGGTGTACGGACCGTTGGCGACCAGCTCGCCGAGGTCCATCTCGATGGGCACATCGAGCACCATGGTGGCTAGTCGCTTGGAGAGCCGGGCGGCCGCCTCATGCTGGGCCAGCAGGGCCCGGCGCTTAGGCGAAGACACCTCGTCGAGACGCTCGTACAGGGCCTCTATCGAGCCGAACTGCTGCAGCAGCTGCGCTGCCGTCTTCTCGCCGATGCCCGGCACGCCTGGGATGTTGTCGGAGCTGTCGCCCTTGAGGCCGATGAAGTCAGGCACCCTCTCGGGCGGTATGCCATACCGCTCCACGACGGCGCCGGGTGTATAGACCTTGACGTCGGTGACACCCCGGCCGGTGGTCACGACGGCGATACGCTCGTCGACGAGCTGTAGCGCGTCGCGATCGCCCGTGACCACCGCCACGCCAAGCCCCTGCTGACGCGCTCGCTCCGCCAGCGTACCCAGGATGTCGTCCGCCTCGTAACCTGGCACCTCGAGGTCGGGGATGCCGAAGGCCGCGGTGAGCTCGCGGAAGAGTGGCCACTGCCTGGACAAGCCCTCGGGCATGTGTGGACGGTGAGCCTTGTACTCCTCGTACTCGTCGTGGCGGAACGTCTTCTCGCGCGCATCCCAGGCGACCACCAGAGCCGCCGGCCGGAAACGGTCCACCAGCTTGAGCAGCATCTGACTGAAGCCGTAGAGCGCATTGGTCGGCAGACCCTCTCGCGTGCTGATGGTCTCGGGCAGCGCGAAGAAAGCTCGGAACGCCAGGCTGCTGCCGTCAAGCAGGAACAGCCGTCGGCTGATGGTCTCATCGTCCACGGAGGACATTCTACCGGCTCCCCTTCGCCAGGTCGTGTGCCCTTGCCCGAGCGCCGAGAGATCGCTCCCACCCAGGCCTCGACGCCTCAATCCCTGGCCGGCGCCAGTGTGAAGAAGAACGTCGTACCATCACCTACCGCGGACTCCACCCAGATGGACCCTCCGTGGCGGTGGACGATGCGTTGGACCGTCGCCAGGCCCACGCCCGTGCCAGGATACTCGCTGGCGGAGTGGAACCGCTGGAACGGCGTGAACAGCCGGTCGGCATGCGCAAGATCGAGACCCACGCCGTTGTCGCGGACGAAGAAGACCGCTACTGAGGAGCCAGCATCGCGTCCCACCTCCACCAGCGGATGCTCCCCGCGAGCACAGAACTTCCAGGCGTTGTCCAGTAGGTTGGCCAGGAGGATGCGCACGAGGTGCTCGTCCGCCTGCGTCACCATGTCCGGAGCGATCCGCAGCTCGACGTCGGTGCCCTCGTAGTCCTCCTGGATGGTCGCGGCGACCTTGGCCGCCAGAACGGATACGTCGACGTCGGTCACCTGCACCTCGGCGCGAGTGACACGGGACAGCTGCAGCATGTCGTCGATGAGTGCATCCATGCGCTGTGCAGCCATGCGCACACGGTGCAAGTACCCGTCTGCTTCCGGCGGCAAGTGGGCCGCGTAGTCCTCGGCCAAAGCAGCACTGAAGCCGTCGATGACGCGCAGTGGCGCTCGCAGGTCGTGCGACACCGAGTAGCTGAAGGCCTCCAGTTCTCTGTTGGCAGCCGTGAGCTCCACTGTGCGCTCCTCCACCCGGCGCTCAAGCGACGCTGACAGAGCTCGCAGGTCTTCCTCGGCTCGCACCCGTCGCCAGTCGTGTTCGATGGCGTCGAGCGCGAACTCGACATCCGCCGCCAGTTGCCCGACCAACGTGGCCTCCGCGTCGCCGAAGAACCCCGCCTCGCGCATGCTCAGCGATCCGGCGCCGATGACCCCCCCCCACGAACGAGAGGAAACGAACACACCGCAAGGAGGCCGTGGGCCAGCATGCTCTCGCGCCACGCGGCCAGGCGCTCGTCGGTGCCCACGTCGTTGCAGACCGTCACCGCTCCGTCACGGACGGCCCTGCCGGTCGTACCTTCTCCACCTGGCGTCCCTGGGGCGTTGGAGACGTCGGCCATCGTCTCCAGCCACGACGACTCCGGCCCGGCCCACGCCACCGGCCGTACCGCCCCGGCGTCGTCTGCCAGGCCCATCCATGCCACCGCCGCACCGCCCTCCTGCACCAGAGCACGGCACACGGCCTCGAACAGGTCGTCCTCTGTCCGCACCCGGACGATCGCCTCATTGACAGCGCTCAGCGTCTGGTAGAGGACCGTCAGGCGGGCCAGCCGCGCTTGGTCGCGGTTGCGTTCCGTCACGTCGCGGACCAGCGCCTGGACCACGCGTTCCCCGCCAAGGTCCAGAGCGGTCAACGCGACCTCCGCATCGAAGAGCACGCCGTCGAGGCGGCGGTGGACCCACGTGAACCGCGTCGCGCGACCCAGACGGGCGCTCGCGATACGCTCCGCAGCTGCCTCGCCCGACGGCCGCCCGTCGGGCTGTACAGGCGGTGAGAGATCGCCAGGCGCCTGCCCGATGATCTGGTCAGCGCGACCGCCGAACATCCTCAGTGCACGAGCGTTACACTCGTGGAAACGACCGTCCTGGATGAGGAAGACCGCGTCAGCCGATGATTCGAACAGCGTGCGGTAGCGCTGCTCGCGGTCTACCAGCGCATCCTCTGCCGCGCGTCGATCGCTGATGTCGCGCACCACCAGCTGGTAGAACGGCTGACCGTCAGAACGGCTGACCGTCGACGTCCATCGTCCGCACACTCACCTCAGTAGGGAAGACGCTGCCGTCCGCCCGACGGTGTCGGCTCTCGTAGATGGCGGCGCCACCGCCGGCCGCTATGAGATCGAGCGTGGCCGGCAAGGAAAGCGGCGCATCCAGCGCCCGCAGATCGGCCAGGTGCAGCGTCCTAAGCCGTGCCCTCTCGTATCCGTAGGCACGCACCGCAGCATCGTTGGCCTCGACGACCCCCAGCCCGTCGTCCAGAAGGAGCATCGTGTCGTTGGCGTGCTTCGAGAGCACCTCATAGTGCTGCGCCACTGCTACCCGTTCTAGTGCGGCGTTCGTCTCGGCGCGCGCTACTTGCACCTCGCGCCGCCGCCACACCACCCAGAGTGCCAGTCCACCACTCACCGCGATGGCCGCCGTGAGCAGACCTAGGAGGACCGCCTCCCGACGGGCCGGCGACACCACTTCCTGCTCATCGACCTTGGCGACTATGGTCCAGTCAGTCGCTGGTACCCGGCGATAGGCGCCCAGCACTTCCACGCCTCCGTAGTCTGGCCCCTGGACCACGCCCTCGTTCTTCCCGATCGCGGCCGTCGTGAGCGGGTCGTCTCGTGGTCGCTGCCCACCTTGGCCGGTGGTCTCGTCGGAGAGCGACGGGGTGATGAACGCCGAGCGTCGGTCATCCTGCCGCACCAGGTACGTCTCCGCGCTACGGCCACCCCCCGGCCACGCCGCCACGAGCGGGTACAGGTACTGCGATGGGTCCACCCGCAGCAGGATGCCGCCTACCAGCGTACGCTTCGCGCCCTCGATGAGTGGCACCAGCCAGTCGATGTGCGCTCGGCCGTCCTCGTCCAGATAAGGCCCGCCGGAGACGACGCCACGCAGGAACCACCCGCGCAGAAGCAGAGCGGACAGCCTCTCCGGCGCCGCGATGGGGCGGTCCGCCACCGTGTAGCGCGGCTCACCCGATTCGTCAAGGACCGCCACCGCCTCGTACGCGTAGTTGTCAAGGACGGCCTCCAGATAGGGACGGCTGTCCCGGAAGAACTCCCCCCGCAGGCCGTCTCGGAACCAGAGGCGTACGTTGCGCACCATGGCTGCGTCATCGAGCAGGACGCGGGCGTCCGCCCGCCGGTCACGGACCCACGTGGAGACCTCCATGGACTTGATGCCCACTACCTCCCGCAGGGCCGAGTACGTCTCAGCGCGCTCGCGCTCCGCCTGGCGGGCGGCGGATCCCACCACCAACGCGATCATGGCGGCGGTAAGGAGGACCCAGACGCCTAGGCCTACAGCCAGCCGAGGCGACGCGCTCCCGCGCGTGCGCCGGCGTCCGCCAGCAGCACGCGACGCCGCCGGCGCGCCGTCCTCTCTCGTCCGCCGTCGAGCGATGCTGCTGCGACGGTCGTTCTGCACCCGCACTGACACCCCCAACGATGAGGTCCCGCCACAGCTCTGGTATCGGCCGTCCTGCGCCTGCACACAAGGGTGCAGGCCTCAC
>CAYMTC010000168.1:0-4888 GCA_964393265.1 uncultured Thermoleophilia bacterium | reverse complement strand
CCGAGAAGGTCGGCCACTGAGCAGGGGGTGACACGTGAGCACGCAGAGGGAGCGGGTCTCGCGCATAGCGTCCACCTCGTCTGTCCAGAGTCGGAGCACCTTGTCGGTGGTCTCGATGGCTGCTCCCAGATCCGGGTCTGGGACGTATGCGTACTGCTCCCAGTCGTCGAGCAACCAGTGCACCGGCAGCTCCGCGAGATCTCCCCAGGGTGTGTGCAGCACGTACGGCCGATCGTCGTCCATGAGTGACGAATCGTACCGGATGTCCACTTCGGCAAGAAGGTGCAGTGTGTCGATGGTCATGGCCCACGAGGGGGCTCGGTAACCGCACGCGGTGACTCCCAGGGTCTCGAGGGCGGCCACGGCGCGCTCGATTTCCCGTCGCTGCTCCGTAGGGGAGAGGTCGACGGGGGCGCGGTGGAGGTAGCCGTGGAGGCCGACTTCGTGGCCGGCGCCGACGATGCGCGCCACGACTCCGGGCCAGCGCTCGGCGACGATGCCGGGGACGAAGAACGTCGCCGGCACAGCCTGCCGCTCCAGCAGCGCGAGGATGCGTGGCACGCCGATGCGCGGTCCGTACTGCTGGTGAGACACTGTGCTGAGGTGGGCCAGGTAGCGGCGGTCGCGCGAGAGGAGGTTGCTCTCAGCGTCGACGTCGAAGGTGAGCGTCACGACGGCCGAGGCTCCGCCCAGCCAGACGGCGGGTTCGACCGCGATGCGACTGAGATCGGGATGCAGTTGGATGGTGACCTCCGATGGGTGGCTACCGACGGAGCACCCTAGCCGTGTGGTCCTGCTGGCCGCGCCGTGTCACAGCGCGGCGACAGCTGCGCCGGGCAGGGGCAGAGGGGTCAGCTCTTGTCGGCCTTGGGTGTGGTCTCGTCTGTGTCCTTCTTCTCCCCGGTGGGCGACTCGTCTTCTTCGCCCTCCTGCAGACCCTTCTTGAAACCGCGCACGCTGGACCCTAGGGAGCGAGCGAGCGAGGGCAAGCGCGTCGCGCCGAAGAGCAGGAGCAGGATGCCGAGGATGATGAGCAGTTCCTGCCAGCCGAAGCTACCCACGACGAACCTCCTGTAGGACGGTAGATTGAGGGACCATAGCACCTTGTGGTCTCTGCTGCTGCGCAAGCGCCGGTGCAGAGGCGCCGGCGGGTATCGCAAGCCGTCGCCTCATGGCGCGCCGGGCGGACCCTGCGCGACCGCATGGGCCGCTCGTCGCTGTGGCTCGAAGAACCGTGCCACCAGGATGGACACCTCGTAGAGGAGCAGCAACGGCACGAACATCATCAGCATTGAGAAGATGTCCTGGCTGGGCGTCGCGACGGCGGCGATGAGCGCATTCACGAGGATGGCGTACTTGCGATGCTTGCGCAGCCACGGACGATCGACGATCCCCATGCGCACCGCCGCCACGATGATGACGGGCATCTCGAAGACCGCTCCGAAGGCCACGAGGAACCAGGCCACGAAGGTGAGGTACTCGGTGGCGCGGTTTTGCACATCGAAGTACGGATTGTTCCAACCGAGCAGGAAGCTCAGGCCGCGCGGCAGGACGAGCATGTAGCCGAACACCACGCCACCGAGGAACAGTACCGTGCAGACAGCCGCGACGGGGATGATGTGCCGACGCTCGCCAGGCGTGAACGCCGGTCCCACGAATGCCCAGAACTCGTAGATGATGATGGGCGAGGCGAGGATGATGCCCGAGTAGAGCCAGATCTTGAGGCTCACCATGAACGGCTCCGCCGGGCTGAACGTGGTGATGGCGCGGAGGTCGTCCGGGAGGGGGTGCAGCAGCAGGCTGAACACCTCGCCGTTGAAGACAGCCGCGACGATCATGCCGGCGACCAGTGCGAGGACGGAGATGAAGAGCCGCTTGCGCAGCTCGTCGAGGTGGTCCACGAGCGGGAGCTGCTCGTCCGCCTTTGTCATGACGCGCTCGTCTCTTCGTTGGAGGGCGCTTCCGGGCGGTCTTCTATAGCCTGGTCGGCGTCTGCAGGCTCGCCGGGGCCCTCCGTCTGGGAGGCTGTGGCGTCTGACTGATCGTAGGCGGGAGCGTCGGACGCGGCCGACTCCTCCAGAGGCGCGTCCAGGTCGGGCGGGTCTCCCAGGACGGTCTCGTCGAGCCCCAGTTGCTGCTTGATGTTGAGCGCATCGGTGGCCTTGCGAGCCTCATCGCGGAGCTGCCGGACGTCGTCGGCGACGTCGTCCAGGCCCAGCTCTTTCTGCACCGTGGAGCTTGCACGGCGGAACTCCCGCACGGCGCGGCCGACCGATCGTCCCAACTCAGGGAGCTTCTTAGGACCGATGACGAGGAGGGCGATGGCCAAGACGACCAGTATCTCGGTGAGTCCCACGTTGGGCATTGGACCGCCTGAAGGTCTGATACAAGGAGAGAGCCGTGAGGCTCCGCGTGCGCACATGCGATGGTAGGTGCGGAGGGTCAGTGCCGTCAACGTGCGTCGGCCGGACGGACCCTGCGCATTTGTCCAAACCTGCAGCAAGGGGACCATCCAGGTCGTACAACCAGCGCTGAAAGCCCTGCAAAATGAGGGTGCGTGGCGACGAAAGGCCGGCCTGAGCCGGCTTGCTGCCTACGAGTGCCGCTGCTATAGTGCGGGCGCAAGGCCGTACGCTCTTGCCCGTCTCGCTCTAAGCCTCGGGGGTCCCGTGAGCGCAGCGTATCTCACCAACTGGCTGTACGTCGCGGCCTTCCTTGCCGCCGGCGCGGTGCTCGTCGTCCTCATCCTTGCCTTCGAGTTCCTCGTCAACCCGCGCCACCCCACGCCCGGCAAGCTCTCGCCGTACGAGTGCGGCATCGTGCCCGTCGGGGACAGCTGGCGCCCCTTCGCGGTGCGCTACTACGTCTTCGCGCTGCTGTTCCTCATCTTCGATGTCGAGGCTGTGTTCCTGTTCCCTTGGGCGCTCGAGTTCCGTGACTTGGGCACTGCTGGCTTCGTCGAAGTCCTGGTCTTCATCGGTGTGCTGGGTGTCGGTCTCGTCTACGCCTGGCGCAAGGGGGCGCTCAATTGGGCATGAGCAACGAGATCCGCCGCTACCTGCCCGAGGCGGTGGCATCGCGCCTCAAGTACCCTAAGCTCAGCGACTTCGAGCAGCCCAACATCGTCACTACCACCGCCGACCTCGTCTTCAACTGGGCCCGCTCGCACTCCGTGTTCCCGTTCACCTACGGTCTGGCCTGCTGCGCCATCGAGATGCTCAGCTCTGGGTTCGCACGCTTCGACGTCGCGCGCTACGGCATGGAGGTCTTCCGGCCCACGCCGCGCCAGTGCGACCTCATGATCGTGGCGGGCACGGTGAACGAGAAGATGGCGCCCGTGCTCTTGCGGCTGTACGAGCAGATGGCCGAGCCCAAGTGGGTCATCAGCATGGGCGCCTGCGCTACCAGCGGGGGGCCGTTCTACGATGGCTACAACGTCGTGAACGGCGTCGACAAGATCGTGCCCGTCGACGTGTACATCCCCGGTTGCCCGCCGCGTCCCGAGGCTCTCTTCGACGGCATGCTGCAGCTGCAGCGCAAGATCCAGAAGCTCACCTTCGCGCGGCCGCGCAGTGTCGAGCCGTTGGTCGGGGCCGACGCGCCGTGGCGTGCTGAGTCCATCGGCCCGGCCGCCCAACTCGGCGGCCGCGTGTCGAGAAAGAAGCTCACCCCGTGACGCCAGACGTCGACAGGCCTGTCACCCCGACGCTCACCCCGGGCACGGCGGGCGTGACGGTCGACGAGTTCGCCGCCGCTGTCGCCGAGCAGTTCTCCGCGGATCTCCAGAACGTGCGCGTGCAGGAGCCGGACACAGTGGTCGCCGACCTGTCGCGCGAGAACGTCAAGCAGGTAGCCCATCGCCTACATGACCTCGAGGGCACGCCTGTCGACTCACTCACGCTCATCAGCTCCGTCGACTACCGCACCCATCTCGAGTGCGTCTATCACCTGTACTCGTACGCCGCCAACCTGTACCTCGAGCTGCACGTGCGGCTTCCGCGCACCGGCGCAAGCGTCGACACGGTGAGCGACGTGTGGCCCAGCGCCGATTGGCACGAGCGCGAGGCCTGGGACATGATGGGCATCAAGTTCAAGGGCCATCCCGACCCGCGCCGCATCCTGCTCAAGGACGACTGGATCGGGCACCCCTTGCGCAAGGACTACGTCGACGACATCCGCAACCATCCATACGTGTGAGTCAGTGATCCCGTGAGCGACCCCTTTGCGAACCAGGCGGTGCCGGACGAGGCCATGGCCCTCGCTCTGGACCGCATCCGTCGTGGCGCCGAGACGGGTGACGTCAGCGACCTGGAGGGGCTGGCCCTCGACCAGGTCGTCGTCAACATGGGGCCGCAGCATCCCTCCACACACGGCGTGCTGCGGCTGGTCGTCACGCTCGACGGCGAGATCGTCAGAGATGTGATCCCTGTCATCGGCTACCTGCACCGCTGCAAAGAGAAGCTGGCCGAGAAGCGCACGTACTTCCAGTACATTCCGGTCACCGACCGCACCGAGTACGTGGCTGGCATGAACTGCGAGTGGGGCTACGTGATGACCGTCGAGAAGCTGGCCGGCATCCGTCCCACGCGGCGGTCAGAGTTCATCCGTGTCATCATGGCCGAGCTCAACCGCATCGCCAGCCATCAGGTGGCGGTCGGTACGTTCACAGCCGACCTCTCCCCGTTGGGTACGGCCCTTGTCTTCTACATGTTCCGCGACCGCGAGAAGATCCTCGATCTCCTCGAGGAGGCGGCAGGCGGACGCATGATGTTCAACTACTTCCGCTTCGGCGGCGTGCGCTTCGACTTGCCGTCGGGCTGGGAGCAGCGCTGCCGCGACCTCATGGCCGAGGTACCTAAGTGGGTCTCTGAGTATCGCAGCAGATCGG
>CAYMTC010000167.1:2034-4895 GCA_964393265.1 uncultured Thermoleophilia bacterium | reverse complement strand
GATAATGAGCGGTGACTGGAGTTCAGACGTGTGCTCTTCCGATCTGATTCGCCGCGGCACGTGACTTCTCCGTGGGGCTCGAGGAGGAGTTCCAGCTGCTCGAGCCTCGGACGCTGGCTCTGGCGCCCCGCTTCGAGGAGCTGAGCTCTGCGGCCACCGGTGAATTAGCCGACTCGATCGCGGGTGAACTCATCTCGTCGGAGATCGAGGTGCGCACTCCGCGCTGCGCCACGTTCGCCGAGGCTGCCCTACGGCTAGCCGAGCGGCGTGAGGCGCTGCTGCGGCTAGCCCACCTGCACGGGGTGGCGCTGGGCGCCACCGGTACACACCCGTGGTCCAGCTGGCAGGACCAGCAGATCATCGACAGGGATCACTACCGGCACGTGGAGGAGGCGCTCAAGTACGTCGCCTGGCGCAACAACACGTGGAGCACGCACCTGCATGTGGGCATCCGTGGTGCCGACAGAGCTGTCGCACTCTGCGACGCGCTGCGCGCGTATCTTCCCCACCTGCTGGCGCTGTCCGCCAACTCGCCCTTCGTAGAGGGCGTCTGGACTCAGCTGGCCTCAGCGCGTGCACAGACCTTCATCCGCATGTTCCCGCGCTGCGGCATACCGGACATCTTCGGATCGTGGGCGGAGCACCGGAAGTTCTTCGAGCAGCTCATGGCGACTGGCTGCATCCGCGAGTTCACTGAGGTGTGGTGGTGCGTGCGGCCGCACCACACGTTCGGGACGGTCGAGCTGCGTGTGTGCGACGTACAGACCGAGCTCTGGCAGACTCTCGCTCTGCAGTCGCTGGCGTTCGCCTTGGTGGTCACGTTGGCCGACGAGCACGATCAGGGACGGGTGCTGCCCATGACCGAGACGCGCTACATCGAGGAGAACCTCTGGCGCAGCATACGGTTCGGCCTGGACGGCAAGCTCGTTGACTTCAGACGGAGTCGCGAGGTAGATGCCCGAGACGCCGTCCGCGAGCTGCTCGAGTACGTGTGGCCAGCCGCGGAGCGCATGGGGCTGCGTCCCTTCATCACGAACGTCGAGGCTATGCTGCGCGAGGGGAACGGCACGCAGCGGCAGGTCGCCGCTCACGTCGCCGGGACTTCACTGCGGGATATCTATGCGGAAAGCGTCGGCCGCCTGCGTGACGAGCAGCGGCTGCCACTGCCAAAGTGTGTCGTGAGAGGAGGCGGACGATGACGACAGAGCACGATGCCAACAGCGAAGAGCTGCGGGCCGCAGGTGACACTCCTACGGACGAGAGCGAGAGCGCCAAGGACACAGCACGGCAGGAAGAAGGCGTCCGCGCTGGCGGCGGCGCGAGTACTGAGAAGCCGCCTCAGAGCACGCACGACGAGGCAGGCCAGCGGGCTGCGCCCAAGGACGGGGAGCAGCGACCCTTGACCGACGAGGAGCGAGCGGAGCTCTACCGCCGACAGCTCAAGGAGCTCCGCCTGCTGGATGTGGCCCGCGACATGATGCTCACGTTGGTCACGGTGGGCTACCAGAAGTTGGGACTCACCGACGACACGCGGGAGCTGCGCGACTTGGCCGATGCGCGCCTGGCCATCGAGTTGCTGCGCGGCGTCGTCGACGCAGTCGAGACGGCGGCTGGGGCCGACGAAGTGGAGACCTACCGCGCCACACTCGCGCAGATGCAGCTCAACTACGCTCGCGTGGCGGCCGAGTAGCCTTCTTACCGTCCGGACAGCCGGCCGGCTGGCACACCGGACACGCGGCGCGGACGCAGAGCGCAGGCCCCCAGACTCCAGGTCGGTCTGGGTCTGGCGGCAGCTCGTCGGATGTGCTGCAGAGCCCCCAGAACACGCTTTCGTCGAGAACGGCGCCGGGCTCTACGACGATGAACTCGGCGTCGTGGGGACCGTGCACCAGCTTGCGGAACAGGCGCAGGTCGCCCCTGAGGTGCACGACGGGCAGTCTGTAGAAGTCGGCCACAGACTGCACGTAGCTCTTGCAGCGCTCCAGGTCATAGGTGCCCGTCTCGACCAGAGCCACGCGGGTGTAGCTGGCGAGGATCATGCGCGCCACCATCTCAGCCTTCTCGGCGCCCAGCCGCGGCACCGCCTTGAGGTACTCCTGGTATGGGTCGTCGATCTCCTCGACCCAGCCACGCGTGTAGTAGTACGTCCCCGGATGGCGGGTGAACTCCTCGAGGTACCGCCGGCGGGAGCCCAGGATCAATGCGATACAGTCGTCGATGGTGGGCAGCACGAGCCGGTGAGGCCCGGCTTCCAGTCCGGCGGTGCCGTTGGAACAGCGGCCGTAACCAAGAAGGATCGTGCGAGACCCGGGCGTGGCGGCTATGCGCTCGTTGAGCTCGGCGCGCAACCGATCGGGGTGGTCGTGGAGCAGCCCCTTCACGAACTCCATCTCCATGCCGGAGGCGATGTGCTCGAACTCGTCGCGTAACGTCTCGCAGGCGATGATCTTGGGTGGGGGATCCTGTGGAGCGTGTGCCCGGCTGGTTGCCATGACTGCTGCGTCCTCCCGCGACGCTGACGGTGCGGACATGCTACCACCGAGGGCGGGGTACACTGGCCTTGCCTGCAATGGAGAGAGTAAGGGCGACGAGACAGAGGTGGGCGATCATGGGCGTGCCCGGCCGAAGGACTGCCGAAGCGTGGGGAGACCCGCCTCTGCGGGCGGCCGACATCCCGCTCGCGTCGCCTGCCCCCAAGGCTGCGCCTGCGGTGGCAGCGCCGGAACCTCTCCGTGCGGAGGCCTCAGCGCGCGCGGTGGCTGCAGCCCCGCTGGTACCAAAGGCGCCGGTGGCACGTGCCGGCGAGGAGCGCAGTGGGATGTCTAGATCGGAAGAGCGTCGTGTAGGGAAAGAGTGTAGGA
>CAYMTC010000167.1:0-2024 GCA_964393265.1 uncultured Thermoleophilia bacterium | reverse complement strand
GTGGGATGTCTTTCGGCGAGCAAGCAGCCGCCCGTCCTCCGCTTGCCGTGGATCTCGCCGAGGCGCCGCACGTCACTCCGTCGCCCAGTGAGCAGCGCGCGGTCGCGGCACAGCGTCGGCCCGCGGTCCGCGTGCAGTCAAGCGGCGGCATGATCACCGGCCTGTCCGTCATGCCGCCGCCGTCGCTTGGGGAACGGCGACCAGTGCCCAGCCCTCAGCCGGTGGTGGCGTCGGTGAGCCAGGGAGTGCAGCGGGTGGCCGCGAAGACAGTCGCTTCACGGCGGAAGGCAGTACCTGAGAGCGGGTCGCCCGCCTCTCGTCCGAGCCCCCTGCGTACGGTCGTCGGGACGGTGGTCGCCGTCTGGTCGATCGTGCTCGTAACCATCTTGGGAGTTGCGGGGGTGGGGCCGGGCGTCACCGCCGTCGTCGCAGTGGCCATCTTCCTGGCCATCGTGGCCGAGGGTCGGAGGCGTCGACGTGCGCGACGGTGAGACGCCGCAGATGGCGGGTAGACGTCGAGGTGGCGGGTGAAGCTGCGGCCTACGGATCTACCCTGGGGGGGCGACCGGGAGGGTGATGTAGCATAAGCGCGCAGTCGTCCCGGCGCATGCCGAACGGCGGCCCGCGTCCCACTTGTGCACCGCTGTGAGTGCGGAGCGCGGTCGGGCGGCGCCCGTGTCGAGTGGCAGATGTCGCAGACACAGTCTCCGATCCGCAAGGAGGGTCCGAGTGGAGATCAAGAAGCTGATGGTGGCTGGCGCCGGGCAGATGGGCAATGGCATCGCCCAAGTCAGCGCCCAGGCCGGCTACCAGGTCGTGATGGTCGACATAGCCCAGGAGTTCGTCGACAGAGGCATGGCCGCTATCCAGAAGAACCTCGATCGTGCTGTCGCCAAGGGCCGGCTGAGTGCCGAGGAGAGAGACACGGCGCTGGCGCGGATCAGCACGGGACTCAGTGTGGATGCTGGCGCTGACGCGGACCTGTTCGTCGAGGCGGCCCCAGAGGTGCTGGACATCAAGAGGGACCTCTTCCAGAAAGCTGTCGCGGTGCTCAGCGGCGACGCCGTCGTCGCCAGCAACACCAGCAGCCTGAGTATCACGCAGCTCGCCAGTGCCGCCGGATGCGCGGAGCGGTTTATCGGCATCCACTTCTTCAATCCTGTGCCGGCGATGGCTCTCGTCGAGGTCATCAGCGGTCTGGGTACTTCGCAGGAGACGGCCAAGACGGCGAAGTCCTTCGTGCAGAGCCTCGGCAAGGTGCCGGTCATGGCCAACGACTCACCCGGGTTCGTCGTCAACCGCATCCTGTTCCCGATGATCAACGAGGCGGTATACGCCCTTCAGGAGGGCGTCGCCAGCGCCGAGGACATCGATGCGGCCATGAAGGCGGGGGCCAACCATCCTATGGGCCCGCTCGCGCTCGCCGATCTCGTCGGACTCGACACCACCATGGCCATCCTCGAAGTGCTGCAGCGCGACATCGGCGATCCCAAGTACCGGCCGTGCCCGCTGCTCCGCAAGTACGTGGCCGCTGGCAGGCTGGGGCGCAAGACCGGCGCTGGCTTCTACACGTATGGCTGAGCGACGGTCACGGAGGATGTGATGACGCAGTCGGAGGCGGGAGGTCGGCGCGGCTACGTGCAGATCTACACCGGCGACGGGAAAGGGAAGACGACCGCCGCACTTGGCTTGGCCCTGCGTGCTTGGGGACATGACCAGAGGGTCGTCGTCCTCCAGTTCATGAAGGCTGACCCGCACTGGGGCGAGATCGTCGCTCTGGGTCGGCTTGGCATCGAAGTCGTGCAGACCGGCCTCAAGCACTGGGTGCACAAAGACAAGGTCTCGCCGGACGATCTCGCGGCCGCGGCCGCCGGTTTCGCTCGCGCCCGCGAGATCGTGATGGGCGGCTCCTACGACATCGTGATCCTCGACGAGATTTGGACCGCGGTGTACTTCGACCTAGTGTCCGCGGCCGACGTCTTGGCGCTCATGAGCGAGAAGCCGGCGCACGTGGAGCTCGTGCT
>CAYMTC010000166.1:0-4902 GCA_964393265.1 uncultured Thermoleophilia bacterium | reverse complement strand
CACTCTTTCCCTACACGACGCTCTTCCGATCTGCCTCCACGCCCCCCTCTTACGGCACCAACAGCGTCGGACGCTCGTCCTCCGCCGCCAGGCCGGACTGCTCGCGCGGCAGCACCAGCGTGCCCCCGGCGCCGCGGCGAAGCACGTCCGCAAGCTCTGCTGCCTCGGCGATGGGAATCACGGTGACCGGACCCCCCTCGCCGGTGTCAGCGGTCGCAACGAGGTCGTGAACAGCCTGCTCCAGCTCGCCCACGTCGACCGTCTCTTCGCCGCCGTCCCAGACGACGACCCTTGTCGAGGCAGGCTGCGTCCTGGCCAGACGAAGCGCGAGGTCGAGAGCACGCCGGGCAGACGGCGTGCCCGTGTACAGGACGGTGAGCGGCCCCTCTAGACTGCCCCGCTCACCGGAGAGCAGCACCAGGCCCCGGGCACGACCCATCAGCACACGCGCCGTGGAACCGACACCCTTGCGGCGCGCGCGTCCCGTGCGCCCCACACTCACCGCGGCCGCCTCGTGCGCCGCGGAGAGCAACTCCTCGGTGACCGCTCCCCGGCGCACGGTGAAGCTCCAACGCACCGACGCTTGGCCGGCCACGCGTTCCACAGTCTCCTGGATACCGGCGGCCACCACCCTGAGCTGACGCTCCATCTCGGGCGCCTCGACACGTCGCACTGTGGTAGTGCAAGCATCCACCTGGCAGTCGAAGGGCAGGCCACACACGTGCAGCAAGTCGATGTCCTCGATGAACAGCGCCTCTACTTCGGCTTCAAGGAGCGCCGCCAGCTGAGCTGCGGCCTCCAGAGCACTGACGCTGTGAGGTGAGGCGTCGAGCGCGACGACGATACGCTCGAAACGCTGACCTTGGTCCTCCGGACTCATTCGGACCGGCCCTTCTCGCTGGCGCGGCGTGACCTAGCGGAGCCCGCGCCGACACGAGCCTCCTTCGCCTTGCGGGAGCCCGACGAGACGCGCTTGCGCGCGCCCTTCGCTTCCTCCTCCAAGGCCTTGCTGCGCTGCGCCATGTCCGCCAGGCGGTCCGCGACCATCCTATTGACCGTGCCCTCCGGGTAGCGGCCATCGGCGTCCGGCTGGCCCGCCGGCACGCCGGTGAGGACCTCGATCCCCTCATCGATCGAGCTGATGGGGTAGATGACGAACTGCCCAGCAGCCACCGCGTCCACCACGTCTTGACGCAGCATGAGGTGCTTGATGTTGGCCTGAGGGATCAGCACCCCCTGCTTGCCCGTGAGCCCCCGCGCTGTACAGAGGTCGAAGAAGCCCTCGATCTTCTCGTTGACACCGCCGATAGCCTGCACCTCGCCGTACTGGTTCACCGAGCCTGTCACAGCGAACGACTGCTCTATGGGCAGTCGTGCGATCGCGGAGAGCAGCGCGTACAACTCGGCGGACGAGGCGCTGTCTCCGTCGACGCCGCCGTAGGACTGCTCGAACACGAGGCTGGCGCCGAGCGAGAGGCGCTGCTCCTGAGCGTAGCGGCCACGCAGGAACCCCGAGAGGATCAGGACACCCTTGGAGTGCAGAGGTCCGCTGAGTTCCACCTCGCGCTCGATGTCCATGACCTCGTCCTTGCCCATGTGCACCCGCGCGGTGATACGGCTGGGCCGACCAAAGGCGAAGGTGCCAAGGGACAGGACGGAGAGCCCGTTGATCTGGCCGACCTTGGCGCCGTCGGTGTCCACCAGGACGGTCTCGCGCACCATGTCGTCTTGCAGGCGAGAGCGGACGCGGTCGGACCGGTAGATCTGCGCGTCGATAGCTTGCTGCACGTGGGCGGCGCTGACCTGTCGAGCGCTCTCCTTGCGCGCCCAGTGGTCTGACTCCTCAAGGAGGTCGACGACGGAGCGCATGCGAGCCGTCACCCGCTCTGAGTCTCCGGCCAGGCGCGCGCTGTGCTCCACGACCCGACAGACCGCCGAGCGCTCCAGCGGCAATAGACCCTCGCGCTTGACGATAGCCGCGATCAAGCGCGCGTACTGACGGGTCGTGTCGTCATCGCGTACGAACTCGTCGTCGAAGTCGGCAGCCACCTTGAAGAGCTCGTTGAAGTCTGGATCGGCCTCCGCGAGCAGGTAGTACAGCCGGCGGTCACCCATGAGGATGACCTTGACGTCGAGCGGGATAGGCTCCGGCTCGAGCGAGACGGTGCTGGAGAGGCTCAGCATCTGCATCGGCGACTCGATACGGACCTCGCGGAAGCGCAGAGCGCGCTTGAGCCCCTCCCACGCGTATGGGCTGGACAACACCTTGAGCGCATCGAGGATGAGGTAGCCACCGTTGGCGGCGTGGAGCACTCCGGGTTTGATCAGCGTGAAGTCGGTGATAAGCGCGCCCAGCATGGACATCTGCTCCACGCGGCCCACCAGATTGAGGTACGACGGATTGCTCTCGTAGATGACCGGCGCGCCGGTAGCGTCGCCGGAGTCGACCAGGACATTGACCTCGTAACGCCGCAGCGCTGGCGAGTGCTGGAAGCCATCGGGGATAGGTAGACCAGCGGCGGCCGCCGCTTCGCCCACCTTCTGCGAGCCCGACTCCAGGAAGTCGTCGAGGTGGTCGCCGACGCTGCGCTTGACCGCCGAGAGGTACTGCACGACGTCTGGCAGCTCGCCGTACTTGGCAAGAAGGTCGTCCATAAGGTCGTTGATGACCAGCGCGCTGACGTCGTGGTTGAGCTCGCGCAGGCGGCTGCTGAACTCGCGCTTCCAGCGCGGCACCTGCAGCAGCACCGTCTGGAGCTGCTCCTGGAGCGACTCGACCTCGCCCTTGATCCGGGTCTGCTCCTCCTGCGACAGCTTCTGGAAGTCATCGGGCGAGACGACCTCGCCTTCCTTGAGCGGTGCGAAGGCAAGCCCTGTAGGCGTGGTCAGCATGGCCACACCCCGCTCTTGCGCCTGCTCCTGGAGCTCTGCAAGGCTCTTCTGCTGACGCTCCTGGAACTCCTCCTCGAGCACGCGCCGCCGCGTGGTGTACTCCTCGCTCTCGAATGCTGACGACAGGCCGGCGCGCAAGTCCTCGACGAGGCGGTGCATGTCAGCTTTGAGCTGCCGACCCTTGCCTTGCGGCAGCCGAAGGGCTCGTGGCACAGAGGGCTTGTCGAAGTCGTTGACGTAGCACCAGTCGTCGGGCGCCGGACCGGCGGCGGCACGCTGCTCCACGAAGTGCCGCACGACCGTGTGCTTGCCGGTGCCACTCATGCCCAGGGCGAAGATGTTGTAGCCCTGGCGGCCTATGGCGACCGCCAGCTCGATCGCCGCGATAGGCCGCTCTTGCCCGATGAACTCGAGAGTGCCCTCCAGGTCATCGGTGGTGGCGAAGTCGACGTGGTCTAGCGTGCAGGTCTTGCGCAACGCCTCGGCGGACAACGGTCGGATAGCAGTCACTGTGAGATCCTTTCGCGGTCTCTGGAGTGTGAGCAGCCGCTCCGTGGTGGCTAAGACTCATTCTATGGCGGCAGCACCCAGAGTGGTACGCCTCCACTGATCAGGGCAGCTCGGCGTGCTGCTGTGCAACTAGCGCTGGGAGGGCTCGGACATCAGCAGATCGAGGCCGCCCGCGAACTCCTTGTCGGCGCTCCAGGCCGCGCCGAGGACAACCGAGGTCCCGCCTCCGGGTCGGCTCGTCCGTAGGCTCGACCTGAGGAACGGTACCTCGTCCGGCAGTTCTCCCACGAAGCCGCCAGCCTCCAACCACAGGTAGCCGACCGTAAGGCTGAGCCCCGAGTGGAGGAGGCACAACACGTCGTCCTCCTGGAGCGACTCCAGCAGGAGGTCCCGGGCGGACTCGAGCCGTCTCGTGAGCTGCGGAGACGCGAGCGGCCGTGAGGCCACGAGCGGAAGGGCGTTAGCGTGTCTCCGCAGAGCTGCTCGCAGCGACAGGAACGTGCTACGGAAGGCTTGGCGCCAGTCGTCGCTGTCCACCGAATCGGGAAGCTCTTGCAGCACGGCAGCGACGACGCCGTCGAGAATGGCTGCCTTGTTCGGGAAGTGTCTGTAGACGGCCATCGCCTCGACCTGCAAGACCGCCCCCAGACGACGCATGTTGAGCGCTGTGAGACCCTCGCCATCGACGATCGCCAGGGCGGCCTCGACGATGGCTTCCCTGGTCAACGGCGTGCTTCGACGTCTACGATCCTCGCTAGCGACCACGGACATCCTGACCCTGCGCTAGTCTCTTGCTGTTGGGCCTCGATGGCCCGACCGTCTTCTCGCCCGGCCGCTCGAGACCTCCTCGTGATCTAGTCGGTCAGGATCCCCTTCTCGCGCAGCTCCTTGAGACAGTCCTCGGCTCCCTGGGAGATCAACTCCGTCTCTCCGGACTCGGCTGCCTCTTTGAGCGAAGCGATGCACTGCTCCCGTACGGCAGGTGATCTCTGGGCGAACGCACAGAGCGTGAGTACAGCACGCCGTTGCGACGTGTCACCCGCGTTCTTGAGCACGCCAGCTAGACCTGGGACTATCTCGTCGCCCATCTCAGCGACAGTGGCCCAGAAGGCATCGACGTGCTTGAGGGAGACGCCCTTTTCGGCCACCGCGACGATGTGATCGCGAGCCGCCTGCCCCTCACTGCGCAGAGCCTCCACCGCTGCGGCGAACTGAGCGTCGTCGCTGTCCTTGGACCCGGGGCCGTACTTCATGGCCGTGTTGAGCAGCGAGTCCGCCCGCTCCTGCTCGGGACTGCCGTGCGACTTCTTGAAGAGACCCATGATCGACTCCTTCACGTCGCTCCCCCGGGCTGACCGGCTCGCCCCGAACCCTGGACGAGGCCCTCTGTCGCCCGACCGAAGGATCCTGACGGACCCGTTTACAAAGTAAACCTAGCATGCGACCGTGGAGCGCACAAGGGTGCCACGGCGGCTAGTCGCAACCGCTTTGGTCGCCCTT
>CAYMTC010000165.1:0-4963 GCA_964393265.1 uncultured Thermoleophilia bacterium | reverse complement strand
CCCTATCCTACACTCTTTCCCTACACGACGCTCTTCCGATCTCCGGCGTGGAGGGAGAGCGCGGCAGCAGGCGTAGCGAAGCACCAAGACCTGCTGACGACTGGGGCGCCGACCTGCAGTGGCAAGCGCCTCCTGCAGCACGGGCGTCCGCGGAGGCGCGTGCGCCGTGGGACCGGGAGCGCGCTCGGCAGGGACCGACGGACCGCGCGCCTCTCGCCGACCCCCTCGCACCTGGCGTGGCGGACCGAGACTCTCTCACTGGCCCCCTTGCACCCGGCGTGGGAGACCGCGCGCCTCGTCCTGGTCCTCGTGCGACCGATGCGGCGAGCCCGTCCGCCAGGCCTCCGCAGATGTCTTCCGCGACCGGCCGCGACAGACCTCAGGCGCCATCCGACGGGTTCCGCATCCCGTACGACGGCGGTCCCCATCGTGCGGCGCCCGGCGACCAGGGGTCCGCGGGTCAGGGCGACTGGCCAGACGTCGGCGGCCGGGGACCGGGAGGCCGGGATCCGCGTGGCCGTGCGCCCGGTGGCCTCGGTGACGGCCGCCCGCGTGGACCGCGGGGCGGCCTGCGGGGCCACGACGGCCGTCGGCTGGTACCGGCGGGCCGCGTCCTGGCCGCTCTGCTGATAGGGCTGGTGCTGGCGGCACTGCTCAACGCCGACAGCCTGCGTGAGCAGGCGGAGGCCATGCACGTAGGCACCGCCCGCAGCATCGTCACCACGCTGGTCAAGCCCATCACCGCGGTGAGTTCGCTGCTGCGTCTCGATGAGCCACGAGCCGCTGTGGAGCGCGCGCTCGGGCGTGGCGACAAGACTCAGGCCAACGTCCACACGCGGACCAGCACTCCGCGACCCACGCCCGACGCGTCAGGGACAAAGACACCCGACCCGTCGTCAAGCGCTGCCGTCTTCACCCCCACCCCCGATCACAAACTGGCGCTGTGGGTAGGCGGCGACTCCATGGCCATGACGTTCGGTGAGTCGCTCGTGGCCATGGCCGACGGTACAGGCGTCATCGAGTCGGCCCTCGACTACCACGTCTCTTCGGGTCTCAGCCGACCGGACTTCTTCAACTGGCCCAAGCGCATCCGCGCCGAGATGAAGAGCTTTCGGCCGGACGTGGCTGTGGCGGTGTTCGGCGCCAACGACGGCCAGGACGTCGACTACCAGGGTCAGGTGCTCCAGTACGGCACCAAGCCGTGGCTCGATCTGTACCACGAGCGGGTCGGCGAGGCTATGGACCTCTTGGGAGGCTCGCAGAAGCGTCAGGTGTGGTGGGTCGGCATGCCCACAGCGCGTAACGCAGAGCAGAGCGCCATCTACAAGACGCTGGACTCCGTGTACGCCGCCGAGGCCAAGGAGCGTCCTAACGTGCACTACGTGGACACCTACGCGCTGTTCAGCAAGCCGGGCGGTGGGTACTCCGACTACTTGAAGGGCATCTCCGGCAAGACGGAGCTGATGCGCCAGGAGGACGGTATCCACTGGACGCGTGCCGGCGGCGACCTGGCGGCGGCCACCGTGCTGCGCGAGATCGCTAAGGCGTACGACTTCGAGTTCTCGCCCTGAGCAAGGCTTCCAGGTGCGCCGCCGTCGGGCTGCCGGTCGCGGCGCGTCCCTGCCTGCCGCCTTGTGGTCGCCATGCGGCACTGCTGCTTGCCACCGTGCCGTGCTCGTGCGTGCTGCTGACGGAGACGTCGTACCCGACCGTCTCCTTGATCGCTGCGGATGAGGACCTCGTGCCCCACGTGGTAGCCTCCCCGGCGTGAAGTCGGGATACGGCATAGCGCTGGCCAGTGGAGTGGCCTGGGGAGCATCCAATCTCATCAACGGACTGGCGCTCACCATGGCACCGTTCGCGGACGCCTCTCAGTGGCTGCTCGCGCCCCTGGTGGCCGCGGCGCTCTACGACGGTCTGCGAGGGTTCTGGCAGTTGCTGCAGATCGCCGTGACGCGGCGTTGGTCAGACCTTGCGCCGGTGCTGCGTGGCCGCCGCGGCACGCTGGCGGCGGTGGCTGCGGCGGTGGCCGGCGGCCCGCTGGCTACGGGATGCTTCTTCCTGTCCATCGCTTTCGCCGGAGTGACGTACGGCGTGGCCATCTCGTCGGTCTCCCCGGCGCTCGGTGCTCTCCTGGCGCGGGTGTTCCTCCACGACAGGCTCTCTGGCCGCGGTTGGGCAGGCCTTGGGTGCATCGTCGCCGGCGCGGTCGTCGTGACGTACGCGCCGCCCGACGCCGATGCCCGCCACTTCTACTTGGGGGTGGGGTTCGCCCTGCTCACCGCGCTTGGCTGGTCGCTGGAGGCCCTGTTCGCCAAGCGCGCCATGGCACATGTGAGCGCGGCTGCTGTGAACGCCGTGCGCCAGCTGGGGTCGTTCGTGGTGTTCGTCACCGTGCTGCTACCAGCCTTGGGCGGCCTGAGCTTCTTCGTCACGGCCGCCACGTCCTCCACTGTACTGGTCCTCCTGGCAGCCGCTCTGGTCGGGTCGGCCGGCTACCTGCTGTACTTCGTCTCGGTCGACCGGATAGGGCCGGGCCGCGCCATGCCGGTGAACCTCACCTACGTCCTCTGGACGGCGATCCTGGGTTTGCTGGTCCTCCACGAACCATTCACCTGGCGGTTGGTCATCGGCGCTGTGGGCATCGTCGTGGGTGCGTGGATCATGGTGGGCTATGAGCAGACGCCGCGCGCGGCAGCGGCAGACCTAGCACCGGTCGACATGCCGTGAGGCGTGATCCGGCCAGTGCAGCGAGTCGGCACTGGCCCATCGCGGCGGCGTACCGCGCGGTCTTGCAGGGCTCCGTGTGCACAGCGTAGAATCTTCGGGCTATGCATCGCCGAGTGTCAGCAGATCGTCGTTCGGAGGGCCCCATTGCCGTACGCGCCCTCCAGCTTGGTCTGCGCCTGCTCCTCCCCCTGCGGGGGGATGTGGAGACACCTGTCCGGCCGTAAGGCCCAGCTCGACACAGAGCATCGGCGACGTACTCAGCGATCGTCTCTCGGATCCGTGGTGCGTCTCGTCGACGGTGCGTATAGCTTCGTCGCACCGTCGCGGTCGACCGCCTCATCAAGCGTCGCCGAGGCTCTAAGCGGTCCTCGGAATGCACGTACCAACGGGAGGAGCGGTCCATCGTGAGCGCGCGCCACATACGCATCTTCGATACCACGCTGCGCGACGGCGAGCAGGCACCGGGCGCCAGCATGAACACCCACGAGAAGCTTGAGGTCGCGCGGCAGCTCGCCAAGCTCAACGTCGATGTCATCGAAGCCGGCTTTCCCATCGCCAGCCCCGACGACTTCACTGCCGTGCGCACGATCGCCCGAGATGTGCAGGGCCCGCGTGTCTGCGGGCTGGCTCGGGCTCTCGACAAGGACATCGTTGCGGCTTGGGACGCCGTCAAGGTGGCTGCCAAGCCGCGCATCCACACGTTCATCAGCACCAGCCCCGTGCACATGCGCCATCAGATCCGCATGACACCCGAGCAGGTGCTGGCGGCTACACGCGACATGGTCACGTTCTCCCGCGACCTGACGCGCGAGCACCGCGACGCCGACGTCGAGTTCAGCGCCATGGACGCCAGCCGCAGCGACATGGGCTTCCTCGCCGAGGTCTTCAAGACGGCCGTGGAGTGTGGGGCCACCACGATCAACGTGCCCGACACGGTGGGTTACGCCATCCCCGCCGAGTGGGCGGAGTTCATCCGCGCGCTCTTCCAGGCGTGTCCAGTGCTGGCCGATGTCACCGTCAGCGTGCACTGCCACAACGACCTGGGTCTGGCCACGGCCAACTCGCTGGCAGCGGTCGGCGTCGGCGCCACGCAAGTCGAGTGCGCCGTCAACGGCATCGGCGAGCGCGCCGGCAACGCCTCGCTGGAAGAGGTGGTCATGGCCATCCGCACGCGCGGTGACTTCTTCGACTGCCAGACGCAGGTGGACACCACCGAGATAGCGCGCACCAGCCGGCTCGTCAGCACTCTGACCGGCTACGTCGTGCAGCGCAACAAGGCTATCGTCGGCCGCAACGCCTTCGCGCACGAGAGCGGCATCCACCAGGCGGGGGTGCTCAGCGAGGCCTCCACGTTCGAGATCATGAGACCGGACGACGTCGGCCTCGCCGAGAGCGACATCGTGCTCGGCAAGCACTCGGGGCGGCATGCGCTGCGCGCCAAGCTGGCCGAGCTGGGGTACCAGCTGGGAGACGAGGAGCTCGACGAGGCGTTCCGCAAGTTCAAGCAGACCGCCGACAAGAAGAAGCACGTCACCGTGCTCGATCTCGAGGCGCTCGTCGGCGAGGAGATCCGCGAGCGTACCGACCACTTCACGCTGCTCAGCTTCGTCACCCAGGGTGGTTCATCGATCACGCCGACCACGCAGGTCGAGGTCGATGTGCGTGGTCGCCGTCGCCACGGCCGCAGCTTCAGCAACGGCAGCGTCGAGAGCATCTTCAAGGCTATCGACGACGCCGTCGGCATGAAGGGTCTGCTCGCTGACTACCAGGTGCGCTCTATCTCGGGCGGCAAGGACTCGCTGGCCGAGGTCCATGTCGCCGTCGACGTCAACGAACATGCCTACAACGGCCAGGCGGTGAGCTTCGACGTCATGGAGGCGTCCGCCAAGGCCTATGTCAGGGCCCTCAACAATGCTGCCAGCGCTGGGGAGCAGTCTCGGCGTAGGGTGAGCTACAAGGATCGTAAGGAGAGCTGATGGCGAGCACTGTCACCGAGAAGATCCTCGCCCGGGCCGCCGGCGTCGCCGAGGTGCGGCCCGGGCAGATCATCGAAGCGCCGGTCAGTCTGGCGCTCGCCAACGACATCACCGCGCCGCTCGCCATCGAGGAGTTCGAGGCGGCTGGCTTCGATCGGGTCCACGATCCGGACCGCGTGGCGCTCGTCTGCGACCACTTCACGCCCAACAAGGACATCAAGTCGGCCGGGCAAGTCAAGCGCGTGCGTGAGTTCGCC
>CAYMTC010000164.1:0-4969 GCA_964393265.1 uncultured Thermoleophilia bacterium | reverse complement strand
CTCATCATGCCGATAAGGTTGAGCAGCTGAGCGCTGGGCCCGTGAGGCAGGTAGCCGCCACGTGCCCAGTCCGGCTGGGCTCTTTCCTCAAGCTCTGTGGCGCCGCGGTGACGGGCGGGCAGGCGAAGGTACTGATCCAAGAGGGTGCGGTCGCCGTCAACGGGGCTGTCGAGGTGCGCCGTGGTCATCTCCTGAGGGCAGGTGACGAAGTGAGTGTCGCGGGGGCCACCTACCGATTGGTCGCCGACGGCCCGTGCTAGTACTCCTCTAGCCGAGCCACACCTATCGAGGCAGAGGCGCAGCGATGCACGTAGAGAGCATCAGGTTGGTGGACTTCCGGTCCTACGCCGACGCGGCGTTCGGGTTCGGCCCCGGGCTGAACGTGATCGTCGGAGCCAACGCCAGCGGGAAGACCAACCTCGTAGAGGCTGCGTATTGGTGCCTCACCGGGGTCTCTCCGCGCACAGCGCGGGAGGACAGACTGGTGGCCCGCGGCGCGGCGTTCGCACGAGTGGTCCTCGATCTCTCCGAGGGACATCGGGTCGAGGCCGCGTACGCGAGTGGGCAGGGCAAGCGGATCAAGATCGACGGGCGAGAGGCGGCTTCCCTGAGTGAGCTGCGACGTTTCGCCTCTGCCTTCGTCTTTGTGCCCGAGAGCCTCCTCCTCGTCAAAGGGGGGCCCGCCAGGCGCCGACACCACATCGACGCCTTCGGGAGCGGCCTGGATGTCGCGTACCAGGCGGCGGCGGCGACCTTCCAGGCTGCAGTGCGTCAACGCAACGCGCAGCTGGCGATGGTCAGAGGAGGGGCTGACGAGCGCGGGCTAGACCCCTGGGACACACAGTTCGTGGCCGCCGCCCTGGAGCTCTGCCGCCGCCGCCGCGAGGTGGTGAGCCTGCTTGCCCTGCCGTTCGCGCGGTACGCGGCTGCCCTGTCGCCGGCGGCCGGCACCTACAGCCTCTGCTTGCGGTCGGCACTGGGCGAGCTTGAGGGCGACGAGCAGGCGTACTCTGCGGCCATACGTCAGCGCCGGGCCAACGAGATCCGGTCGGGCGTCAGCGCACTGGGGCCCCACCGCGATGACGTCGAGCTCTACGAGTCGACCGACTCCGGCGCCCGGCGGGACCTGCGCGCGTATGGCTCACAAGGTGAGCAGCGTGCCGCGGTGCTAGCGTTGCTGCTCGCCGAGCACGAGGTGGCTGCGACGCGTACGGGGGCTACGGGGATGCTCTTCTTGGACGACGTCATGAGCGAGCTGGACCACGGGCGCAGACGCCTGCTGGTCGAGGCGCTTGGCGACGCCGGACAAGCGATCGTCACGGCCACCACGACCATGTACTTCACCCCGGACGAGCTGGCTCGCGCCAACGTGATACGCCTCGGCGGATATCCCGTGGCTGGGCCGGGCGCCGCTGGTGAGGACGCAGTGGGCGCGGCGCGCCCCGGCTCGCGTCGGGAGGGCGCTCTCGACGGCCGACCTCTGGACATGACGACTCAGCCGCGTGGCTCTGGGAGCGCCGAGCCATGAGCGACGTGCGGCGACTCGGCGACATCCTTCAGCGGCGCGTCGCTCATCTGGAGGAGACCGACCAGGCGCGAGCGTATCGCGTCTGGCTCGAGGTAGCCGGCGACCAAGTGCGGCAGGTGACGTGGCCGACGCGTCTCACCGGCGACACGCTCCTCATCGAGTGTGAATCGTCGGTGTGGGCCCAGGAGCTGACGTATCTGGGCCCCGAGCTCCTGCGCCACCTCCGCGCAGCGGACCCAGGGACCCCGGTGGAGCGGTTGCGGTTCGTGTGCCGCGGCGGGCGGCCCTGACGCGGTGACCACGCGCTGGCGGGCGCCGTCCAGGCCAGGCGAGCAGGGCGACCGACCGTCAGGAAAGCGCCAATTTGCGGGTTTTTCCAGGTCGCTCCCGCACGCTGCCTCTGGTATACTTCGCACGTGCGAATCACGCTCTGCACAGATGCCGCTCCAGCTTTCGGCGGCCTTCGTACCGTGCGTGTCGTCCACCCCCTTCTACCGGCCGGCGGTCGCGCCTGCGAGGGCACATGAAGCAGCCACCGAGGACAAGCTACGACGCGCAAGACATCCAGGTCCTGGAGGGGCTGGAACCGGTCCGTGAGCGTCCGGGCATGTACATCGGCTCTACCGGGCCGCGCGGGCTGCACCACCTCGTCTTCGAGGTCGTCGACAACTCCGTCGACGAGGCTCTTGCGGGCTACTGCACTGCCATCAAGGTGACCATCAACCCGGACAACTCCATCACCGTGGTCGACGACGGCCGCGGTATCCCCGTCGGCATCATGGAGAAGTACGGGAAGCCGGCCTCGGAGATCGTGCTCACTATGCTGCACGCCGGGGGCAAGTTCGGTGGCGCTGGCTACAAGGTGTCCGGCGGCCTCCACGGTGTGGGCGTGTCGGTCGTCAACGCGCTCAGCGAGTGGCTCGAGCTGGACATCTACCGCGACGGGTACCGCTGGCACCAGCGCTTCGAGCGCGGCGCGCCGGTGGCAGACCTGGCGCGCTGCGAGAAGCTCAAGAAGGGTGATCCCACCGGCACCACCACGTCGTTCATGCCAGATGCCGAGATCTTCGAAGAGGTCGACTTCGACTACCGTGTGCTGGCCCAGCGCCTGCGCGAGACAGCGTTCCTCACGCAGAACCTCAAGATCGAACTGCTCGACGACCGGGCAGACGGCGAGAGCATCGTGTACCAGTACGCCGGCGGCATCAAGGACTTCGTCGCCTACATCAATCGCGACAAGGACGCGCTGCACCGCAGCATCGTGTTCTTCCAGAACGAGACCCCGGACGGCCAGGTAGAGGTCGCGATGCAGTGGAACGCGACCTACAACGAGTCGATCTTCACCTTCGCCAACAACATCAATACCACCGAGGGTGGCACGCACCTGTCCGGCTTCCGCGCGGCGCTCACGCGCACGCTCAACGAGTACGCGCGCCAGAAGGGCCTTCTCAAAGAGAAGGACGACAACCTGTCAGGAGAAGACGTCCGGGAGGGCCTCACGGCGCTCATCTCCGTCAAGCTCAAGAACCCGCAGTTCGAGGGACAGACTAAGAGCAAGCTGGGGAACACAGAGATCCGCACGCTTGTCGAGACCAGTGTCAACGCCAAGCTCGCCGAGTTCCTCGAGGAGAATCCCAGCGAGGGTCGGGCGATCGTCGAGAAGGCGATCAACGCTGCGCGGGCGCGCAACGCGGCGCGCAAGGCCCGCGACCTTACGCGGCGCAAGGGCCTGTTGGAGGGCTCCACGTTGCCGGGCAAGCTGGCCGACTGCTCGTTGCGCGATCCGGCCTTGAGCGAGCTGTACCTGGTAGAGGGCGACTCGGCGGGCGGCTCAGCGAAGCAGGCGCGCGACCGCTCGTTCCAAGCCATCCTCCCCCTGCGCGGCAAGATCATCAACGTCCACAAGGCTCGCATCGACAAGATGCTCGCCAACAACGAGATCCTCACTATCATCAGCGCGCTGGGTACGGGCATCGGCGACGAGTTCGACCTCGAGCAAGCGCGCTACCACAAGATCATCATCATGACCGACGCGGACGTCGACGGCTCCCACATCCGCACGCTCATCCTCACGTTCTTCTTCCTTCACATGAAGGCTCTCATCGATGCCGGCTACATCTACATCGCGCAGCCGCCCCTGTACCGCCTCAAGCAGGGCAACCAAGAGACCTATATCCACAAGGAGTCGCAGCTCGAGGACATCCTGCTGCGTGGCAGGCTCGAGCAGATCTCGGTCGACAACCACAACGGCGGCTTCACCCTCAGCGAGGCTCGGTACCAGCGGTTCCTCAAGCTGTTCGGTGAGTACGAGGGGTGGGTCAAGAAGCTCAAGAGCCAGTGGGGCGGCGAGCTTATAGACTGGCTCAAGGACGGCCCCATGATCGAGACGCACGTGGAGAGCTTCGGCCAGCTTCGTGAGGCACTCGAGCAGGGTGCCGACGAGCGCTACGTCGTGAGCATCCTCAGCGAAGACGAGCAGGCCGAGACCCTCGAAGCGCGGCTGGTAGAGCGGCGCACCGGTCTAGCCCTCAACCTCCACGTGCCTTTCGCGGCCCTCGCCGGACGCGAGCTGCTGGCGTTGCGCCGTGTGCACCTGCGCATGAAAGAGATGATCGGGCCGCCGCCGTTCACCCTGCACCTTGGCCAGCGAAAGGCCGAGGCGGCCAGTTACGAGGCGCTGCGTGTGCAGATCGTGGAGCTCTGCAAGGAGGGCATCCAGCTGCAGAGGTTCAAGGGCCTAGGCGAGATGAACCCGGAGCAGCTCTGGGAGACCACCATGAACCCCATGTCTCGCACGCTCCAGCTTGTGTCCATGGAGGACGCCATGGCCGCGGAAGAGGTCTTCAGTATGCTCATGGGCGACAAGGTCGAGCCGCGTCGCGAGTTCATCGAGAAGAACGCCAAGGAGGTGCGCTTCCTCGATGTCTAGGCGCTGCAGAGGGACTCTGGCGCAGCATCCTCGATGTCCGCGCCCTGTCCACGCGAGGAGCGCTGGCTGACACATGACCGACCAGCTCCAGACTCTCGAAGGCAAGATCGAGCCGGTAGAGCTCGAGGACGAGATGCGCTCGTCGTTCATCGATTACGCCATGAGCGTGATCGTCGACAGGGCTCTGCCAGACGTGCGCGACGGGCTCAAGCCAAGCCAGCGGCGCATCCTGGTCGCCATGAACGACCTTGGCCTAGCGCCCAACAAGCCGCACCGTAAGTGCGCCAAGATCGCCGGCGACACCTCCGGGAACTACCACCCGCATGGCGAGGCCGTCATCTACCCCACGCTGGTACGCATGGCACAGGACTTCAACATGCGCTACCCACTGGTCGACGGGCAGGGCAACTTCGGCTCCGTCGAGGGCGACTCGCCGGCGGCGATGCGGTACACAGAGGCGCGCTTCAGCCGTATCGCCACCGAGATGCTGCGCGACATAGACGCCAACACCG
>CAYMTC010000163.1:0-4973 GCA_964393265.1 uncultured Thermoleophilia bacterium | reverse complement strand
GACGATGTGCTGCTCGCCATGGGCCACTACCTCGACTGGTGCGGCGTCACGTCGCTCTTCCTGACGAACGCCTGGATAGACGGCGTGTGGCCCAGCGCACAGATGCCGTACAAGGTAGGGTCGCCGGGCAAGGCGCGCGGCACGGTGACGCAGGATCGGGGATCCGGACTGGGAGCGCGCCTTGACACACTGCCGGACGCTGCACTCCTCACAGCCACCGCCACGGTCCACGCGGACACAACGACATCGGCCACAAGCGCGACCCAGATAGCCAGCACCATAGCGGACTTCCCCAGTGGGGCGCTCTACGCGGCGGCTGCGGCGGCCGTGCCGGTCTATAAGGCGGCCGATGTCGGCGCCATGTCCGGGAGCGCTCACACCAAGACCACCATCGTCGTGACGGACGGTGAGCACACCTACACCGTGCCGCGTCAGAATATCTGGGACGACGGGTCGGACATCACGTTCGCTTGCGTCATGGACACCCTGACCATGCTGAGTATCCTGACGATGGACCCTGACGGTGTAGCGCCTGCTCACGTGGTCTCCATCGATGTGGATGCTGAGGTGTCCACGGCGCCCCGCGTGGCCGAGCTCACTGGGATCACGGCCCCGGGAGGCCTCCACCGCGGAGACAACACCGTCCTGCTGCGGCTGTCGCCTTACGGCTCCGCCGACGACGTGATCGTCCCCGCCCACCTCACACTCCCGGCCGGCATAGCCACAGACGGCGTGCTGATGGCCCTGGCTATCGGTGACGAGTACAGCATCGACCCCGATGACGAGGAGTGGGAGGAGGAGTATGCCGCCCGCAGCCTGTCCCTGGCGCGCCTCACGTCCCGTCTGCGCTCGGGCAGCATCCCGCGGGTGACCCTCGCCGATCTTGTCGCCGTCGTAGAAGAGGCTCCCACCAACGATCAGGTCCTAGTGGCCTACATGACAGAGGACGCGTTCGACGAAGAGGACGAGTGGTCGTCCGTCAGCGGTCTCGCGCGGAGCTCGGAGGACGACGAGGGGATCATGACCACCGTCGGCACCGACTACTACACGTCAGGCATGCTCATGTCCCCGCCCAGCGTCCTCCGCCTCCAGGCGGCCCGGCGCGTGATCGATCATAGAGCGCGTACCGTCCGCCTCTGGGGCAGCATCGACATGATCGCCGCCGATGCTACCGTCGCCCTCTACTCGCGGCCGGCCGGCTCCTCCGACTGGGCGCTCATCGACGACCAGGTGCCTGTCCTGCGGATGGAGGACGGCACCGGCGCCTTCACAGCCGCTGTGCGTGCGCCGAGCCGCACGACCATCTACCGCGCCGTGTGGGAAGGGGACGCTGAGTCGTACGGCGCGGCCGCAGTGGTCAAGATCGCCGTCCGCCCCCGTGTCCAGATCGCCGCGCGCCGTGCGGCACACGGCGGCGTCGTTCTACGGGCGCGCGTCACGCCGAGGAACATCGGCCGGCCGCTCGCTTTCGAACAGCGCGTGGCGGGACGGTGGATCAAGATCGCCAAGACACGACTGCGGAGTGACTCGGTCGCCACCTACCGTTGGTCACCACCCGCCGGCACGTACATGGTCAGAGCCCACTTCCTGGGAAGCACCAAGAACGCCACCGGCGTATCGCGCTCACTCAGGGTCACCGTGCCCTGAGTGTCTCTCCTGCTTACACGCGCCGCTTGAGCACTCCGGCGATCTCCCGGTCGCGGTCCACCAGCGCGGGCCGCAGGGACCGGAAGTCGTCGTCGAAGGTGGGGGCCACACGCCGGTAGAAGACGCCGAGCGACACGCGGCCGTCGCCGCCATACGTCCACTCGCCCATGCGGCCAAACGCATCGGTGCGACTCTCGGGGTCGTTGTCGGTCATCTCGACGACGCGCTCATTGTAGTAGGAGTACAGGTTGTTGAAGGTGGCGCACACCTGAAGGATGTCGACCAAGCTCAGGCCGCGGTGGAGTATGGCGTCCAGCATCGTCTGCTTGAGCAGGTCGGCACCACGTGTGTAGGCGCGCGCGATGAACGTCGCCCCGCTGGTCAAGGCCAGCTCGAGCGGGTTGATGGGCTGTTCCGTGCTTCCGCGGGGCGTGCTCTTGCCACGCCAACCGCGCGGTGAAGTCGGCGTGTACTGACCCGTGGTGAGTGCGTACACGCCATTGTCGTGGACCATCACACTGATGTCGACGTTGCGCTTGGCGGCGAACAGCAGGTGCTCCAGGCCTTCGCCGTAGCAGTCACCGTCACCCGCGTGAGCGATCACGGTGAGGCTGGGGTCCGCGAGCTTGATGCCGGTCGCTACCGGCACGGTGCGGCCATGCAGGGCATAGAACGTGTTGAGATCGAGGTAGTCGGCTATCTTGGCGTGGCAGCCGATGCCAGCCACCACCACGATGCGTTCGCGTGGTATGCCACGCTCTGCCAACTCAGAGATGAGCGCCTTCCAGGCGTTGAGTATGCCGAAGTTGCCGCACCCGGGGCACCAGGTGTTCTCCGCGTACGTGAGCGCATCTGCGCCGCGGTCGGCTTGCGGTCGCGCGGCGCCCTGCGCGCCAAGGTCAGTCATGTCGGTCACGACAGCACCTCCTTGGCGCCGGCGACGAGCTCCTCGACGGAGAAGGAGCGGCCGTCGTATCGCCGTACCGCGTCGTCGACGGCGAAGCCATGCTCGCGCAGCAGCCGCTCGAGCTGCCCGGTGGCGTTGTTCTCGACACAGATGACGCGCTCTGCTCCGCGCAAGGCGTCGTCCATCTGGCGAGATGGGAAGGGGGAGAGCACCAACGGCTGCACCACACGCATGCCGAGCTCCTCCGCCACCTCACGGCAGACGCCGGCGTTGCTGCCCCAGCACAGGAGTGCCGTTGAGGCATCGCGAGGACCTGCCACCTGGACAGCTTCCAGGCCGGCCACGTCCGCCTCCAGTCCCTCCCACTTGCGCAGTCGCTTCTCCTGCATGCGCACGGTCAGCTCTGGGTCTTCGGTGGTCACACCAGACTCGTCGTGTTCATAGCTGTCGACCTTGACCACCTCACCGACGAGCGGCGGGAAGCCAAGGGGCGACACCCCGGGCGGACAGCGGTCGTCAAGCCTCTCCGACGGACCGTGAGAACGACTCGCGGTAGCAGCACCCTCCGCTGCAGCCGCGCTGTCCTCGCCCCCACCGGCGTCTGTGTCCAGCGCGGGAAGTGCGTAGCGACGGTACGGGGACTCGCCGTCCCAGAGCGGTACGACGAACTGCGGTACCTCCGGCAGCGCATCCGCATCGATGCTGAACGAGCCCTCGCAAAGGGCCTTGTCGGTAAGCACGAAGGCCGGTATCTGATGGCGCCACGCTAGGCGCATGGCGACGGTCGCCCAGTAGTACGCCTGCTCCGCGTCCCCAGGTGCCACGACCAGCCGCGGGAACTCACCCTGGCCCGCGTTGAGCACGAAGTGGAGGTCTGCCTGGGACGTGTAGGTGGGCAGTCCGGTGCTTGGCCCGGGGCGCTGCGCGACCATGAACACGATCGGCAGCTCGGCTTGGCCAGCCAGACTGACACCCTCGGTCATGAGACAGAAGCCGCCCCCGGCCGTACCGACGGCGGCCCGGACGCCCACGTACGCCATGCCCAACGCCATGAGCACGACGGCGATCTCATTCTCCGGGTGCACTACGCGCAGCTGGAAGCGCTCCGCATTCTGGGCCATGAAGTGCAGCAGTCCCGAGGACGGCGACATCGGATAGGCGACGTAGGCTTGGCACCCCCCGCGTAGGAGGCCAAGCCCCACAGCCTCGTTACCGTTCATGACAGGGAGGGCAGGTGGCCCTAAGGACGGCAGGGAGTCGCGCTTGTGCGTCTGGTCGTAGCCGCGTCGCGCCACGGCTAGGTTGAGCTCGAGCCCGCGTGGGACATGGTGCTTGAGGGCGCTCTCGATGACTCGCCAGGGTATGCCCATGACGCGACCAAGCGCGCCCAGCAGACAGGTGTTGCGCATGACTGGCGGCGCCTCGAGCTCCTTCAGGATGGCGGACACCGGCACACCCTGGACGAGCGCACCGTGGACGACCTCGCCGTCGGCGACGCTCTTGACTGCCCCGGCGGCCACGATCACGGTGCCGCCTTCTCTTACACGATCCTTGTGCTGCGCCACCGTGTTGTCGTCCAGGGCTATCAGCACGTCGATGGCGTCGCTACGACACGCGACCTTCTCCTGCGCGCAGCGCACGGTCGAGAAGTTGTGCCCGCCCCGGATGAGCGAAGGGTAGTCGACCTCCACGTAGACCCGGTATCCCATCCTGTTCATGAGCCGCGCGATGAGATTGCCGGCCTCGTTGATGCCGTCGCCCGCCTTACCTCCCACGAGCACGCTGAAGGACTCGTACACTCCGGCTCACCTCCGCTGGTCCACGGTCGTCACAGGACTGGTAGACAGCCGTGCGCGACCTATCGCGGTAGACGTCCGCCTGAACGGACTGCCACGCCGAGGACTGCCCGCCACATCCGATCGCCAAACGTCAGCGCGTGTGCACGGCAGGCCTGCAGCCGTGCTCCTCGGGAGACCTTCTGGCCCTGATCGGCTCACACCTCGAGGAGCTGGAAGCCAGTGGCGTCGTCACGGCGTCGGGTCGCGGCGTTGTCGAGAAGTTCGATGACGATCGCCTCGCCGACAAGCCAGGTGACGACGCCCAGACGAGCGCAGCCGGTGACCGTCTCGGCGCCCCTGCCGAAGGCGGCATGCAGGTGGAGGACCGGTTCGCCGGTCTCCGTGGGGAAGAGAGTGCCCGCTCCCACGACCTCGTGCGCGCCGGCCAGCACGTGCTCCATGGGTCGGACCGTGTGAGCCCTACCGTCGACGGGACCGACCACCACGCGGCTCCCTTGGTCGGCGCCACCGACGAGGAGCACAGCCGCGCACTGCACCCCCTCCTCTTTGGCCAGCCTCTGGAGAGACTCGTGCACGACATCGCCATCCTCCAGCCGGACGGTGAAGACGCGGCCAAGGCG
>CAYMTC010000162.1:0-4975 GCA_964393265.1 uncultured Thermoleophilia bacterium | reverse complement strand
TGGAGATGATCGAACAGACCGAGGACGAAGTCGGGATCGAGCTGGACTCCTCTTCACTGCCCCTCTTCTCCAAGGTGGACGAGCTGGCCAAGATGGGACTCATCCCACCGGGCGACCGGAGGAACCGCGACTTCGAACAAGCCCGCGTCGATTTCTCCGAGGGCGTACCCGAGTGGAGGCAGTGGATCCTCTTCGACGCGCAGACATCCGGAGGTCTGGTGTTGGCTGTGTCTCCAGGCAAGGTGGAGACCGCTTTGACCAGTCTGCATGAGGCAGGATCGGCCAGGGCCAGCGTCATAGGCACGGTCGTCAAGGGACCGAAGCGAAGGATCCGCGTCACCTAGTCCAGCGGGTGGACTCAGGCCGGCTCCGACTGTGGCATGTCGTGTGTTGCGGCCGCCCTTCTCTGCCGCGCCTTGTCGGCACGTCCTCTCTCGCACATCCTTTGTCGCTTGACGTGAGGCGGTAGAGTCGACTGCCTAGCTACTCGATGCGAGGCCAGGAGTCGACAATGCGGAAGCCGCAGAGGTGCTCAGCACATCACGTCGCTCCTACAGGTTGACTAGTCTTGCCGCACCGAGCATGGTCTCGCAGATCGTGTGCATGTTGGAGATCTCTCCCACGGCGACCTTCTCTTTGAGGTCGAAGTGGCCTAGGCAGGTGCCGCACAGCAGAAGCTGCACGCCTCGCGTTTGGAGAGCATGCAGCTCGTCGAGCACTGACGATCCGTGCACTGCCAGTCTGACCGCGCTGTTGAAGAGGATGAGCGTGTCCGGGCCGGGCTCCGCCTCACCCAGGGTGTTCAGGAAGCTGCGCATGAGCACCTGCCCCAGCTGATCGTCCCCGTGTCCCATGTGCTCGCTTGAGAGCGCCACCACAATGGGTCTGCCAGTCCGCATGGCGTCTTTCTCAGCCACCGTGTCCTCCTTCGTCCCAGGTGGTGGCCGCACGCAAGTGGGCCACCCTCACATCTGCATCGGTCTCACGCGGGCGGGTGTCTACCGAGACTCGTTGCTCTCCTTTCATGCTGCCTCCTAGCGGCCCCGGGCGGGTGGCAGCGAGACGTCGTACGTGCCCTCGATGACCGTGCCGGCGGCTTGCAGGACCTCCTCCGCTCTGCTCCGATCGGCCCAGCGCACGCTCAGGCAGACCCCGCACTGCGAGCTGATCTGACGCGGCACTGGGATCAGCCGGCAGCCGATCCCTGCCTGCAGGAGCGCCTGCTCGCCCTGGATAGCATGGTCAGCCGAGGGCACGAGGAACAGCGTGTTGGTGGCAGCACTTGCGCTCACGGTGATCCCCTCACTTCGGCCGGGCCTCCGCAAGAACGCCCACGGCCTCCAGGGCGGAAGCGATCTCCGTCTGGGTCGTGAGAGCGCCTGGCGAGAGCCTGACGGTGCCCACCGGGTAGGTGCCCGCGGTCTGATGGGCGAGCGGGCTGCAGTGCAGGCCCACCCGGGTGGCGATGCCGAACTCCTCATCGAGGCGGCGGCCGACCTCGGCCGGGTCCATCCCCGACACTGAAAACGAGACGGGCGAGAGCTGCCGCCGGGCATTCCCAGTGCCGTAGACCTGCACCGCGGGTATCGCGGCGAGGCCGGCGAGCAGGCGGGCGATGAGCTCCATCTCCTTGGCTCGGATGCTCGCCACGTCCTGCTCCTCGAGCCAGGCCAGCGCGGCTGCGAGGCCTGCCAGACCGACGACGTTGAGGGTGCCGCTCTCCAGCTTGTCGGGCAGGAACTCGGGCTGGATCTGTGAGTCGGAGCGGCTGCCTGTACCACCCCGGATGAGCGGCGTGAATCGCCCCAGGTCCACGCGCTCCCCGATGACCAGTCCTCCGGTGCCCATGGGGCCCAGGAGGGCCTTGTGCCCTGTGAAGGCAAGGAGGTCGGCGCCGAGGTCATCGAGCGAGAGAGGCAGCGCGCCTACCGATTGCGCCCCGTCGACGAGCAGCAGCAGATCGTGGTGGCGCGCGATGAGTCCGAGTTCCTCGATGGGCAGGATAGTGCCGAGGACGTTCGAGGCATGGGTCGCGACGATCATCGCCGTGTGCGGGCGTATGGCGCGCTGCACATCGGCCGGATCAAGGACGCCGTGTGTCGAGCACGGCACCACACTGAGTTCGACGCCCTCGCGTTCCAGCGCCCGCAAAGGCCTCATCACCGAGTTGTGCTCCATACCTGTGGTGATGACGTGCTGGCCAGAGCGAAGCAAGCCGCGCATGGCCAGGTTGAGGGCGTGCGTGGCATTGGCGCAGAAGACCACGCGCAGAGGGTCAGCCAGACCGACCAGTCTCGCCACGGCCTGTCGCGTCTGGAAGACGATCCGTGCTGATTCCAGCGAGCGGCGGTGGGCCGAGCGCCCAGGGTTCGCTCCGACTCCCACCAGGAAATCGCGCATGGCGTCGGCGACCTGGGGCGGCTTGGGCCAGCTGGTCGCGGCGTTGTCGAAGTAGACGACCGGAGGCAGCATCGGCTCACTCATCGCTTGGTCTCCAAGCCATGCAGCGCGGCGCCCACCGCACCGACAAGCTGCGGCTCTGTGACCGTCAGCAGAGGCCCCTGGTGGCCGTCGGCGACGAGACGTCGCATCGCCGGGTTGCGGGCCACGCCGCCGGCGAACAGCAGCGGTCCGGCAGCGTCAACGCGCTTGAGCATGGCAAGTGTGCGGCGAGCCACCGCTTGGTGTAGGCCAAGCGCGATCTGCTCGCGCGGCACGCCGCGATGAAGCAGCCCGACCACCTCGCTCTCGGCGAAGACAGTGCACATCGACGAGACTTGCGCCGCACCGTCAGCCTGGAGAGCGATGTCGCCAAACTCATCGATTCCCAGCTCGAGCGCCTGCGCCATGACCTCCAGGAAGCGCCCGGTGCCGGCAGCGCAGCGGTCGTTCATCTCGAAGTCTTCGACGGCGCCGAGTGCCGAGACGGCGATCACCTTGGTGTCCTGACCGCCGATGTCGAGTATGGCGCGCGCTTGCGGGCAGAGGCGCCGCGCGCCGAGTGCGTAGGCCTTGATCTCCGTGATGGTCTGGGCGCCGAGGTGCTCGGCGGCGGCGCGCCGGCCGTAGCCGGTGGCGACCACGAGATCGTGGTCGCCGCTGGTGAGGAGTCGCGCCGCCTCTGCCTGGGGATCGCTGCCTGAGTCAAGAAGAGCGGTCCTGACTATGCGCGGCTCGCTTCTATTGCCATTGCTGGTGCCGTGCTCCAGCCAGACGGCGCCGACTGTGCGCGAGCCGATGTCGAGGCCGACGATCTTCACCGGTGTCCCCTTCATAGCATCTCCAGGAAGGCCTCGACACGTGTGCTGAGCTGTGCCAAGTCTTCGGCCGAGTAGTCGGTGTCGATGCGCAGCACGGGAAAGCCGGCCTCCTTGGCTGCCCGCTCTACGGACGTCGCCTCGATCTGGTACGGACCGCAGAACTGCAGTGACTCATGAACGATGCCGTCTACGTCGAGGTCGCGTGCCAGCCGCAGCACATCGTCCACGCGTCCGGCGTTCGGTGTGAAGCAGGCGCAGTTGATGTCCAAGTACTTCTCCGCGATGGCATCGAGCATGCCGTCGACCGTGCCGGGGCTCTCGTCCACCAGCTTCTCGTAGTATCGTGAGCCGGTACAGAGCTCCTCGCCGACCACCACACCGCCCGCCTTCTCGACGATGTCGTGGATCTTCCAGTTCGGGATGGCCATAGGCGTGCCGGTGACGAGCACGCGCGGAGCGTCGGTAGGTGCTGCTCCCGCGCCATCCGCGACGCGCTGCTCCAGCTCATCGGCGATCGTGTTCACCATCTGGATGAAGCGCGGTACGTCGTCATAGAACGCCACCTGTACCGCCAGCAGGGCGTCCTTGCCGGAAATCGGGGCGGGGCGAGCGGCGCGCGTCGCGTTGAGGCGCTGCAGCGCGCGACGCTTGTCGTTGACCTCACGAGTCGCGGTCCTGAGCGCGTCGGCGTCCAGTGTACGGCCGCTGACTTCTTCCAGTCTGGCGACCAAGCGGTCGATCTCTGCTCGCCAGAGCGCTCTGTCGTCCGGCCGCTTCATCTGCGGCAACTCCATGACATAGACGGGGGCCAGCTCGCCAAGCAGCTCGTATGCTTTCTTCTTGCCATCACAGGTGGTCTCGCCGACGATGAGGTCGGCGGACTCGGCGTATGGGCAGACCTTACCGAGCTTGAAGCCGGTGGCCGACTTGATGAGGGCACAGGTGTTCCGCGGAAGCAGCCGTTCGGCCTCGTCGTACGCCCACTCAGCGCCGGCGCAGAGGCCGACGCACTGCCCGCCGAGGGCCCGGATGATCTCCTCCGGCACATACAGGCAGAAGGTGCCGATCACAGTGCCGCCGGCTGCCTGGTGGTCGACCAGCTCCTTGATGCGCAGGCCGTGGATCTCGCTCATGACGAAGTCGAAGTAGGCCATGCCCTCCGGCCGGTTTGCCTGCGTAAGATGGGCAGCCTGGTAGAGCTGCGGGATAGCGGTCAGCAGCAGGTCGTGGGCTGGCAGATCGAGGCCTAGCTCGCGCCACATGTCGTGGTAGTCGACGGTCGTGTCGGACATCGTTCTCCCCTTGTGGACTGTGCATGGACGGACGACCTCGACTCGAAGGAAGGAGGTCAGGGAGATGCCGGACTACGCCGATGTCCGGCAACGACGTCGCATGAATGCGGATAGACCCTCAGCAGACGACTGCGGAAGCCGCCAGGCTCTTCGAGGAGGCGTGGTGCTGGGAGCCCTCACGGGGCCCCTGCCGGCGGTCGCGCCCAAAGGCGGCCGCGGAGACGCCGGCTCAACGACTGTGGTCGAGCATGGACCCCATGATCACCTCCTCGGATCGTTCGACGGGAGGGAGTATAGGCTGTCGGCAGTGTCGACCGCCAGAGCGATTGGTGGGCGGAGTGTCAACAAGCAGGGGACTACGGGACAAGACCAGCTATGAGTTTGCGCCCGGAGTGTTTTGACCGGGCATCCTTGTCAGCTTGT
>CAYMTC010000161.1:0-4976 GCA_964393265.1 uncultured Thermoleophilia bacterium | reverse complement strand
CCGACGGCGGCATCTTGGTGGACGACCGACTGCGCGCTGCACCCGGCGTGTGGGCAGCAGGCGACGTGGCGACGTATCCGGACCCATACTCTGGCCAACGTGTGCGCATAGAGCACTGGCGCACAGCCCAGCAGCACGGCAAGGCGGCAGCGTTCTCCATGGCGGGAAGGGGAGCGCCTTTCGCCGGCGTGCCTTTCTTCTGGACAGACCAGCACGGCCTGTCGATGGCGTTCGTCGGCTGTCTCAGAGGCTGGGACGACGTCGTCTTCCACGGTGACGTGGAGCAGCGCGACTTCCTCGCGTTCTATCTGGCTGGCGACCGCCTCCTTGGCGCAGGCGGCACCAGGCGGTCGCAGCTCAGCGCCTTCGCCGAGCTGATGCGCCAGCATATTCTTCCGTCAGCGCATACCGTCCGCACCGCCGACGATCTGGACTTAGTGGGCGTGCTGTCCGCGTCTACCTGACAGACCAAGACGCACTCCCGACTCGTTCGGCTGATGGCGGTCGCCTCAGTCTGTCGCCGCCGGCTCGATCTCAGTGCCTTGCGCGTCGAACGCCTCCACCTCGATGAAGACCCGTCGCACCTCCGGTCGGACCCGCGCCAGCGCTCGCTCGATACGGTGCACCGCCGCGTGTACCCCTTCGACGGGCAGCCCGGCGACGAACTCCACGTTGACGTTGAGCAGCACATCGCGTGGGCCGAGGTGCATGGTGAGGATCCGCCCGACGCGCACCACGGCCGGGTCCACCTCGGCGATACGACGGAAGTCGGCCACCAGCTCGAGCTCGGCGCTCTCGCCGACCAGGAGATCCTTGCTCTCGGTGGCCAGCCATACAGCGACTGACGCGAGGAGCACGCCGATGGCTACCGAGGCCCCTCCATCGAAGTACGGATTCTCAAGCTGGTGGCCGAGGAACACCCCGATGAACGCGATGACGAGGCCAGCCAGCGCCGCGCTGTCCTCGAAGACGACCGTGAACATGCTCGGGTCCTTGCCCTCGCGCACCGCGCGCACTGTGCTGCGGCCACGCTTGGTCTTCCGGAACTGATGCCACGCGACACCGAAGGACACCCCCTCGAACAGCATGGCCACTGAGAGGACGATGTAGTTGATGAGCGGGTCCTTGAGCGGGCTGGGATGCTGGATGTGGACGATCCCCTCGTAGATGGACATGCCGCCGCCGATGCCGAAGATGCTGATTGCCACGATGAGGCTCCAGAAGTAGAGCTCCTTGCCGTACCCGAACGGGTGGGAGTCATCGGCCGGGCGGTCGCTCTTGCGGATGCCGAGGAGGAGCAGCGCACCATTGCCGGTATCCACGACAGAGTGGATGCCCTCCGAGATCATTGCCGAACTGCCCGTCAGCGCGGCTGCGATGAACTTCACCACGGCGATGGCGAGGTTGCCGACGATGGCGGCGACCACCGCGATGGTGGACTCGTGGCCCCCGTCTCTGCCGCTACTCATGCCGTACCATCCTGTCGGGTCGAGGTGCCCGCATGATACCTGCTCGCGGCGGCGCCACGGATACCAGCCGGTCACAGCGGGTGGCGCATGCGACCGCGCACGCCGGCCGGAAGCGACTGGACCGGCGGTCGGCCCAGTCGCCAAGCGCGTGATGGACGCGGCTCAGCGACGCCGAGGGGTGGTGGCCGGCGCGAGCGGCACGAACGTGACGGTCAGCCGCTCGCCCTCACGAGCCACGATGGCCACTGTGGGGCCGGGGTCGCCATCGTCGGGCGAGGAGGCTGTCCCTGGATTCAGGTGAAGGACCCCGTCCTCCCAGATGGCAGAGGGCTCGTGGAGATGCCCAGTCACCACAAGCTCAACGCCTTCTGGCACGCCGTCACGGAGCCGCCGTCTGAGGCGCTTGGCCTTGTGTGCGACGAGGAATCGGATCCCGACCGCCTCGCCGATGGTCTCCTCCGGCAGCTCTCTTGCCAGCTTGCCCGTGTCCGTGTTCCCGCGGACCGCGGTGACCGGAGCGATGGTGGCCAGCCGCCGCAAGACACTGCGCTTGCCGACGTCGCCGCCGTGCACGATGTGGGCCACCCCGGCGAAAACCTTGAGTACTGCGGGATCGAGCACGCCGTGAGTGTCCGAGATGATCCCGATGCGCACCGGCCTGGCAGGATCGCGATCCACTACCTTGCGCCTCGTGACGGACCTCGAAACGCGAGACGACGCCTGATCGGGCTGCTGCTCCTGAGCTGCGCCCGCGGGCTCGCGGTGCTCCGTTGAGACCTCGTCGCTCATGCGGACAGGGCTGCCTCTGAGTGCAGCCGACGCGACGCGCGAGTCGTGCGACCGTACAGGTGGCACGACCCCCAAGCGGCTTTCGTGCTCACTCAGCATCCTCCTAGGCCCGGGGCGGGTAGCCTAGCACGTTGGCGTGGAGCGCGGGGATATCCTGCTGGAAGCCCGCCCCTTCGACAGGGTCTTCAGTACTCGTACACGGGAGTACCGACGGCCACGAAGTCGTAGACGACCGGGGCCTCCACCTGCGGCAAGCGCACGCACCCGTGGGAGGCAGGCCACGGGGGCACTGCGTCGGAGCCGTGCATGGCGACGCCGCCGTTGAAGTAGCAGGCGTACGGCATCCACGTCTTGTAAGGGACCGACCAGGACTTCACCTGCTTGGCGAAGACGCGGAAGCTGCCTGGTGGCGTGTCGTACGGCGGTTCGTCCCCCGTCTGCCCGGTAGACGTGTGGACGGTGCGGACGACCTTTCCGCCCTCGACGAGGAGCACCGCCGCCTTCTCCCGATGCACCTCGACCCAGCGGCCGGCATCATCCCGGGTCGCGCTAGGCTGGCTGGCGCGCGCCAATCGATGCCCCGTCTTCTCCCCGACGATGCCATCACTCACCAGGCCCTCCCATGACTGGAACGCCATCACAGCGTGCATGGTCCGATCATCGAAGACGCCCGTGGCGGCAGCCGCCGGCAGGTAGCTCAGCTCAACCAGCCGTCGTTGCACCTGCTTGGCATCCTTTGGGTCGATAGTCTCCACGGCGGAGGATGTCTGCGTCCCGCGGTCTCCGACAGCCGCCGCGGCCGACGCCGCTGTGACCACAGGTGTGCTCGCGTCCGCAGTGCGCTGGGCCGCTGGGGCCAACATCGGTGTGGCGCCGGGCGCGGGGCCCGCGAGCTCGTCACGCGTCAGAGTGATGACTGCCTGCCCCGGGGTCGCTATCTCGACGCTCTTGACTCCCTGTACAGACGTCGCGGTGAACGTCACCTGCGCCAGGCGCGCAAGGTACTCATCACGGACGCCCGTCACCAGTCCGCCGCCACGACCGGCGCTGGCCAGACCATGGTCGAACTCGAGAAAGGCCGTGTCACCCTTGACAGATGCCGCCACGAGTCCCGTGCCCGCCGGTATGTCGGTATCGAGACCTCGTGACCGCTCGTCACGTGTCGGCCCGTCCAGAAGAAGCTTCACCGCTGCTACCGACGGCTCGGCATCCACGCTGACTTCGCGGTCCACAGACACAAGCTGCTCGCCGTCCACGAAGAACAGGCGCACCGCCCGCGTGTCGCGGCCATCGCCGCCCACCATACCCGCAACGGAGATGCCGGGTCCGGTCACCATGACCGCGGCGATGACTGCCATACCCGCCACGGTCGCGAGAGCGACAAGCACTCCCACGACAAATACGGCGGTGCTCAGCCGACGCCGTGCCGCCCCACCGAGCCTTGCGCTCCGCGCCCGCCGCCGGGCTGGGCGCCTCACGCTGTAGATGGTGCGCGGGCTGCGTGCGACAGCGGCCGATCCACGCTGTTGAGACCCCTCCTGCGCAGACCTCGCTGGTCCGGCCGAGGGGTCCCGTGACACCCTGCGTTTCATAGTCGCTCTCAGCACTCGCCATGAGCGGGAGACATCACCGTCGCCGGTCCTGATCACGTCCTCCTGTGGGGATCTCCGCCGAGGCTCTCGCCGTAACCGGAGGATTTTAGTCCTTCTTTACCCACACCGCTGAGACCGCATGCACGCGGCACGCCTTTGTTCTGTTGTCGGCGGCCACCGCTCGCGTCTTGACGTCACGCCGCAGGGCCGGAGACGGGCGTGCGTGGCGGGCTCGAGAAGCCGGGCCTGCGTGAGTGCAGACACGCGGCTAGGAGTCGTCGTCGGTCCCCCCGTCCAAAAGGGGCAGGAAGTCCGCGTACCCTTCACGCTCCATGTCCTCGCGCGGAACGAACCGCAGCGCCGCGGAGTTCATGCAGTAGCGCAGGCCGGTGGGCTCAGGGCCGTCCCGGAACACGTGGCCGAGGTGCGCATCGCCGTCCGCACTGCGCACCTCAGTCCTGGGATAGAGAAGCTTCCAGTCCGTGCGGGTCCTGATCGCTTCCGGCTCTATCGGCTGCGTGAAGCTCGGCCAGCCGGTCCCCGAGTCGTACTTGTCACGCGAGGTGAACAGCGGGCGGCCGGACACCACGTCGACGTAGATACCGTCTCGGTGCTCGTCCCAGTACTCGTTCTCGAACGGCGGCTCCGTGGCACTGCGCTGCGTCACCGCGTACTCCAATTCGCTGAGACGGTCTCTTAGCTCCTGCGCTGATGGCTTGTGCCACTCTCTGCTGGCCTGCATCTTCTCGCTCTCGTTCGTGCTCATCGTTGTCTCCTGGGTGATCGACATCCGACTCTTCTGGGTGACCGGCATCCGACGCATCGCCTCGCGCCACCCCGGGAGCATGTTCTAGGTGCTACGCGCACCGCACCCGGGGTGCTCGCCACTCCTGCCTCGCTTGTGCCCCCACGGCGAGCACACGTATCCTCGCGCCATGGAACGCCTCGACACTCAGGGTCCGCCTGTGTTCTACGAGCGACCGTACGAGGACGACGCTCGGCTGGCGGCGACGACGTACGGCCGGGCCGTGACGGTCATGCACGACCGTTGGCGGCTGCAACCGCCCAAGGACTGTCGCTTGTTCGTGATCACCGACGGACGCCGCTTCGTACTGTCCTCCGCTCC
>CAYMTC010000160.1:0-4978 GCA_964393265.1 uncultured Thermoleophilia bacterium | reverse complement strand
CTACACCCTATCCTACACTCTTTCCCTACACGACGCTCTTCCGATCTCTGAGGAGCTCGTACTTGCGTCCGGTCAGCTCGGCGAACTCGGCGCTGACCTCCTCGATGACGTCGAAGGCGCGGTCCATGGCGCGCTGCTGCGTAGCCTTGTGCTCGAAGTACCAGCCGTGCAGACCGTCGAAGGGGCCCACCGTGACCGGGTGCTTGGGGTCCAGCAGCGGGTTGATGGCCTTGTAGGGACCGATGAACTCCTTGACCGCCTCGTCGGAGAGCATCTTGAGCGGGCCTATGGCGCCGCTGATGACGTAGCCGTCGAGCATGGACATGACGGGCGTGCGCACGTCGAGGTGCTCGGCGATGCGTATGCCCATGATGGTGTCGTCGTAGGCCTCCTGGTGATCCTCGCCGTAGAGCTGGATCCAGCCGGTGTCGCGGCCGCCCATTGTGTCGCTGTGGTCGCAGTGGATGTTGATGGGGCCACTCAGGGCGCGGTTCACGGTGGTCATGACGATGGGCAGACGGTAGGAGGAGGCGACGTAGAGGACCTCCCACATGAGCGCAAAGCCCTGCGAGCTGGTGGCCGTCATGGTGCGGGCGCCGCCGGCGGCCGAGCCGATGACGGCGCTCATGGCCGAGTGCTCGCTCTCGACGGTGATGAACTCGGTGTCGACCTTGCCGTCGGCGACGAACTGGGCGTAGAGCTGTACTACCTCGGTCTGCGGGGTGATGGGGTAGGCCGCGACCACGTCCGGGTCTATCTGGCGCATCGCCTCGGCGACGGCCTCGTTGCCGGTGACGGCGAGCGTCGGTGTCTCGTGCGCAGCCACCGTCACTCCTTCTCTTCGATCTTCATGGTGATGGCATCGCGCGGGCACTCCTTAGCGCAGATGCCACACCCTTTGCAGTGAGCCTCGTCGATGCCGACGGCTTTGCCGTCCTCGATGATGATGGCGGCGTCGGGGCAGTAGAAGTAGCAGAGCATGCAGCCGTCACACTTCTGTGGGTCGAACTCGGGGCGCTGCGAGCGCCAACCGCCCGTCTCGTTGTAGACGGAGTTGCCGGCCTCGGGGATGGTGGCTCCGAGCTCATGCTCCTCCGGTCCCCAGTCGTCGATGTCATCGACGTTCCACTTGGGCTTGGGCAGCTTGGGTTGGCGCACTTTGGGCTTGGCGGCCGCGCCGCCTGATCTCTTAGCCGGTGTCATTCGCCCTGGACCTCCTCGTAGGAGCGGGTGAGCGCTCTTACGTTGCCTTCCACGACCTTAGGCGGGAACTTCTTGCTGAAGTCCTCGCGTACGAACTCGACGATCTTGTCGATGGGGAACAGGCCCGTGATGCGCGTGAGCGCGCCGACCATGGGCGTGTTGGGGATCGCCCTGCCGATGGTCTCCACAGCGATCTTGGTTGCGGCGATGGTGTAGATCTTGCGGTCCTTGATGCCGTACTTGGCGCGGAGCTCGCTCGGCGGCAGGTCGCTGTTGACGAGGACGATGGCGTCGTCGGGCGCGCCCCTGGTGACGTCGACGACGCTGAGCAGGGAGGGATCGAGTACCACGACGATGTCGGGATGCTCGATCCCAGCGTACACCTGGATGGGCTCGTCACTGACGCGGGTGAAGGCCACGATGGGGGCGCCGGAGCGTTCCGGGCCGTACTCGGGAAAGGCCTGGAAATGTTTCCCCTGGCCCAGCGCGAGCTCGGCAGTCATCTTGGCCGCGGTGACGGCGCCCTGACCGCCACGGCCGTGCCAGCGGATCTCCGTAAGACCCTGCATGTTCCTCTCCTCGTCCCCAAGGGTTCACCGGCGTGCAGCTGCTGCCCGCCGGACGAAAGTCGACGTATGTGCGGTGGACTGTTGCGGATGCACCGCCACCGCGACGGTAGGTGTCTACGTGGCTGGTCCTCGCTTCATCTGGAGCCGGCCCGTGAGGGCTCGGCTCAGGGTGAGCTCGTCCGCGTATTCAAGGTCGCCGCCGACCGGCAGTCCGCTGGCCAGGCGTGTGACTTGGACGTGCGCTGGGAGCATGTCGGCGATGTACATGGCGGTGGCTTCGCCGGTCATGGTGGGGTTGGTGGCGATGATGACCTCCGTGACCGTCTCGTCCACTCGCTGCGCTAGTTCGGCGAGCCGTAGGTCTGTCGGCTCGACGCCATCGATGGGGGAGAGCGCGCCGCCGAGCACGTGGTACAGGCCGTGGAAGTCGTGCGTGCGCTCTATGGGGATGATGTCGGCGGGTTGCTCGACGACGCAGATGACAGAGCTGTCTCTACGGGGGTCGGCACAGATGGGGCAGAGGTCCCCTTCGGCGAGGTTGAAGCAGCGTCGGCAGAAACCTATGCGCTCCTTCACGTCCACGATGGCCTGGGCGAGCGGCAGGACGTCATCTGGTCGCTGACGCAGGATATGAAAGGTGAGTCGCTGGGCGGTGCGGACACCGATGCCAGGCAGCTTGGCCAGCTCGTCTATGAGGCGCTGGACCGCGGGCGCATACAAGTCGAGGCTGCTCCTCGGGGTTGGATCCGCACAGACTACGGGCTGCATTCAATGCAGCCCGATATGCGGCTCTGTGCGCAGGGTACTGAACTCGCATTGTAACTGCTCTGGATACACGGGCCAAGCGCACGCATGCGAGGAGCCGCGGCGTCACGGTCGCGTGTCGAGAGGTCATGCACGTGGCTAGCCAGCAGGGCCGAGACGCGAGCTCGCCCTGCTGCGATATTCGTGCACGACGTACGAAGATGCACGCGTGCCGAGCACTCGGTTCGTCCTATGTCACGCGACCGTCGAGGCGGGCAGGTGTGTCAGAGGAGCCCGGGGATGTTCGGCAGCTGCAGCCCTGCGGTGGCGCCGCCCATCTTCTTCTGGGCCAGGTCCTGGGCCATGCGGAGTGCCTCGTTGACCGCGGCCACCACCAGGTCTTGCAGCATCTCGACGTCGTCGGGGTCCACGGCCTCCGGCTGGATGCGCACCTCTTTCACATCGAGGTCGCCGCTGACGACAGCGGTGATCATGCCGCCGCCGGCGCTGGCCTCGACAGTCTCGTTGGCGAGCTGCTCCTGGGCTTGGGCCATCTTTTGCTGCATCTCCTGCAGCTGCTTCATCATCCGGGCCTGCTGGGGGTTCATGCGATGCTCTCCTTTGGGGCGGAGGTGCGCTGCGGCGGCACGGCGGGCCGCAGGCGCACGACAAGGCGGCTACTCATCGTCCGCCAAGGGCGTGGCGTCGAGCTTCTGGCGTGTGAGGGCGATGGCCTCATCGATGCTGAGCGTATGCTGGCCTGCCTGTGACTGGGGGCCGGTGGACACGTCGCCCAGCACGAAGCTGACGGTGACCGGCCGGGTGACCACCTCGGCGATAGAGCCGGCGACGATGCCGGCGTTGCCTAGTTCCGCCAGGCGGTCGCGCTGGAATGCCGTCCCGACCGCGATGGTGAGGTGCCCGTCGGCCTCGCTCTGCGGCTCGGCATGCGCCAGCATGGAACGCACCGGCAGGCTGTGGCGCTGGGCATGGTCGAGGACCTCTGGCCAGCGACGCTTCACCTGCTCGAGGAGCGGTCCGCCTTGGGTCGACGCCGCAGCCTTCGCCTGCGGTGGCAAGGGTGCATCCGCGGGCCCCGCGGCCGCTCCGATGCTCTCATCGCTGGCCGGCGGCGGCGTAGGCTCGTCAGCAGTCGGGCTGTCCGTCTCCGGCTGCGGAGGGGCGGGTTCTTCATTCGTTTGGCTGTCCGGCTGAGGCTGCGCGGCAGGTTCTTCGTCGGTCTCGTCGGCGACCGACGCGGCGCTCTCGGCGGCCTCTGCTGGCTGCTCGCCGAGTGACTCGTGGCTCGTTGAAGAGGCCTGCACCGGCTGGGATCCGGGGTCGGCCTCTAGCCGCGCTGCGACCGTGGCCTTCTCAGGCGCCTGCTTTGCCGCGGCGGCAGCCTCATGGGGCGTGGGAACCGGGGCTTCTTGGCCGGCCGTTTTCTCGGGCGCCGGAGCGGGCTTCCCTGCGGTGGCGGCTCTCTCGGGCGCCGGAGCAGGCATCTCTGGGGTGGCAGCCGTCTTGGGCGCTGGCGCCGCGGGCGTGGCAGCGGCTGCTGCTGCGCCGGTGGGAGCGACGGCGACCGCTCCTGCGCTCGCGGCGGGGGAGACCGGCAGCACCTGTCCCTCGCCGACCAAGGCCTCTAGGCGGCGCAGGCGGGCGTCGAGGCCGGCCGGTGAGGCGTCGAGCTGGGGCTGCGTGATCTTGATGAGCGCCAGCTCGAGCTGCAGCCGGCCGTCCAGGCCGGCCTTGATCTCCCCGAGAGCGCGGCCGAGCGACTCCATGAGCCGGAGGACCAGGCTGCTGTCCAGGCGGCCCGCCTGTGGCTGCAGACGCTCTATGAGTGCCTCGTGCAAGCCGACCGTCTGAGCGAGAGCGCGTACTACGTGCGGATCGGCGGCCGCGTGGCCGACGCTCTGGAGGAGGAAGAGGCGCCGCAGGTGACGCAGGAAGTCGTTGATGAACTGCGTCCAGCCGGCGCCTCGCGCGTACTGACGGTCGACGAAGGCCAAGGCCTCGACGGTGTCGGCGTCGGCGACGATCTCGGTGAGTTCTATGAGGAGCTCCAAGTCGGTGATGCCCAGGAGCTCCAAGACCTCGGCGGCGCCGATGCGTTCGCCCGCAGGAGTGAACGCGGCCAGTCGCTCGAGGGCGCCGATAGCGTCACGAAAGCCACCCTCGGAGTGCTCGGCGATGGTGTCCAACGCGTCGTCGTCGACCTGGAGACTCTCTCCGGTGGCGACCCGCCGCAGCACCTTGACCACCTGCGTGGTCTGCGGCCGTCGGAAGTCGAAGCGCTGGCAGCGCGAGAGGATGGTGTCGGGCAGCTTGTGCGGCTCTGTGGTGGCCAGCACGAACACCACCTGTGGCGGCGGCTCCTCGAGCGTCTTGAGCAGGGCGTTGAAGGCCTCGCGCGTGAGCATGTGCGCCTCGTCGATGATGTACACCTTGAAGCGGCC
>CAYMTC010000159.1:0-5012 GCA_964393265.1 uncultured Thermoleophilia bacterium | reverse complement strand
GAGGCCGCCCTCAGCTCGATACGGGGCAACACCTCGAGGTGATGAGGCGCCGCCGCAATGATGATGTAGTGAGCTGATTCCATGTGACGCTTGGCATCGCTGAAGCTGCACGACGTCTCGTCCATGAACGTCCGGATGGTCCCCCTGGTGTCAACAGTCTTGGCTTCCACAGCGGACCTCTGCAGGATGAACCGCACCGTCCATCACCACGCCTCGTAAAAGAGATACCAGGGTCCCTTGATGTGCCGGTAGACGGGGCTGTACTCCGTGTCGCCTCCGTACTCTTCAAGATCGGCATCGGTGGTCTTGGTCAACGGTCGCTCGGAGTACGCGAAGCCCTTCGCGAAGCCAGACGGGACCAGACCGATCGATCGAACGTACAGAAGGGTGAGATGCTTGTTCACCTGCCGGACACCGTCGGGTTCGACGCGCAACTCACGCAGCCGCTCGGGGTCGACGCCCTCGCTGGCCTCGAGGTCTCCGATGACTTGAGCGAACTGCGACTCGTGGTCCTCAAAGACGTCGATCAGTTCTGAGTCCGAAGGCAAGCTCGTCACCTGTGACACCTTCTGTACGCAAACCAGCGCGGCCGAGCACAGCACGAGGATCGCCGCTGCGGACGCACCCAACGCGACGGTCAGCTCCCACGGCCAGCTGTGCTTCGTCTGAGATTCGCAGCTCACTGACTTCATGACACGGCGTCGGCCCCTGTGGGCCTATTCCCCATATCTCCGGGCCCTCTCTGCTCACGCCGGGCGGTCAGTCGCCGCCCAGCAGTCGGTTGATCTGGGCAGCGTCGTGCAGCGCTTCGTAGGGGTCGGAGCCCGGCTCCGGATGAGTGGGGTCAGCCCAGGCGAGAAGCTCCAGGTGCAGAGCATCCTCGTCGGCCTCCGGGTCACGGAGGTCGGCCGGGACACCGAGGGCATCGAGCGCCTCCTCCGGGCCCCCACCGAGAAGCAGCGACTGCGCCAACTGAGCGCGAAGGAAGGGGAACAGAGAGGTCCCGGCGACCGCCATGCAGCCCGGCTCGAAGACGGCACCGACCACCACGACGGGTGAGGCCTGCTCGGTCATGGCCGGAAGCCAGAGGCCGTAGAGGTCCTCGCTTCCATCGTCGCCGATGACGAGCAGCTCCTCGGGGAGCGGCCACTGTGCTTCGCGCAGGAAGGCGGTCGCATGCTCGACGGTGAGCTGGTCCTCATCATCCTTTGGGTAGCAGCCCTCGATCTGGTACAGGGTCAGATCCCCATTGGCGAACCAGGCTCCGTGCCAGGTCGAGTAGAGGGCTGCAAGATCGGCTGGGAGGCGATCGCCGAGACGTTCACGCAGCCCTGCAAGTGCCGCTTCGTTCGTCGGCGGCCTGCACTCGTGGGCTTCCGCGGAGGCCTCGACGGCGGCCACGATCGCCTTGAAGTCCGTCAGGTCCATCTCTCAACGACCCCCTTCGCTCCGAGTCATCGGTGCAGCTAACGAACCGCGGATGAGCTGCGAGCGTGACGGCCACTCGTGAGGCCACGGGCGCCGCGGCGAGCCAGCTTGATCCGCTTGCTCCGCAAGACCCGCAACTGCTAACCCTCCCACACTTCAATCTCGAGGCCGGGCACACGGGCGAACTCGCGCACGTTGCCGGTGACCATCGTGAGGCCGTGCGCCACACAGGTGGCGGCGAGCCAGAGATCGTGCGGGCCGATCAGCCTCCCGGCGCGGGCGAGCTCGGCCCAGAGCTGCGCGTGGGCACGTGCGCAGGCGAGGTCCACGGCGAGCAGCGGGAAGCGCTCGAGGACGCCTTCGACGAAGGCTGAGCGCCGGGCGCGCACGTCGGGTGCGGCGGCGCGGTGCACGCCGTGGAGCAGCTCGCTCGCGGTGACGACGCTGAGGAAGGCCTCGTCCTCGCCGTGACGCTGAACGTGCGGCTCCAAGTGGAGGCGGCCACGCTCCGCCTCGATGAGGATGCTCGCGTCGATCAAGACCGCCATGCGTCCCGCGCCTCGCCGAGCTCATCGCGGGAGGCGTCGAGGTCCACAGCGAACTCGCCGGCCTCGACTTCGGTGAGCCGCGGCAGCGAGGCAAGCAGGCCGGGCAGCTCAGAGAGGCGTGCGCCGGTGGGCAGCGGCCGCAGCTCAGCGAGCGGCTTCTTGCCGCGCACGAGCGTGAACGACTCCCGCCGGTAGGCGACGCGGTTGACGTACTCGGCGAAGTTGCGGGCGACTTGGGTGACGGTCACGTCGGACATGGGCTGCTCCTCGACAGGAAGCTGATAATCAGATTACATGATTCCCTGCCCGGCGTCACGCTACGCCGTGGTTCTGCAGAACGTCCAGCGCGTGAGCGGCACCGCGCAGCAGTGTCCGGCTCGACGTGCTTGTCGAACAGACCTCCCACCGTCAGGCGGCGGTCCCTGACCACGGCTTGATGTGCTCGAGCTGATCGGCCAGTGCCTCTTCGGCGACCTCAGTGTCGTAGGCGGCTTGGGCGCGCAGCCAGTAGCCGTTCGAGAGGCCGAAGAAGCGGCAAAGGCGCAGGTCCGTGTCGGCGGTGATGGCGCGCCGCCCGGCGACGATCTCGCCGATGCGCTGCGCGGGCACGCCGATCTCCTTGGCGAGGCGGTACTTGGTTATGCCCATCGGCAGCAGGAACTCCTCGAGCAGCAGCTCGCCGGGGGGCACGGGCTTGAGTCTCTCGTCCATCGCTTTGCGCTCCTAATGGTAGTCCGCGATCTCGACATCCTCGGCGCCGCCTGCCGTCCAGCGGAAGCAGACGCGGTACTGGTCGTTGATGCGGATGGAATGCTGGCCGGCACGATCGCCCTTGAGCGGCTCAAGTCGGTTGCCCGGCGGCACCCGCAGATCGCCGAGCCGCCCGGCGATCTCCAGCTGGCGCAGCTTGCGGCGCGCGACCGTCTCAATGCTTTGGAAGCGCCTCACCCGCTGGCCGCCGGCCAGCTTCTCCGTGTCGCCGTCCTTGAACGAGACGATCATGCCCAAATAATAACGCTATACGTTATTAACGTCAAGCATGAATAGAGGTCGACAACCCACCCGGGCCGGTTCTGTCCAACGCGAGCGGCATGGGCTGCAGCCGGCGCAGCCGGCTGTCTGCTCGATGCCGTCGTTAGATCGGACTCTGTGGCGCGCGAGCACCGCCATCAGTGCTGCCTCTCCAGCTTGGAACACGGCGGCCCTCCCGGCGATGCCGAGTCCCGCGACCGACCAAGGATGGCCACGCCCGCCGCGATAAGGAGCGCTAAGGCAGCCGCCATCCAGAGCAGCCACGACCAGGGTCCGATGCCACCGGCGGCGACGGCGGAACCAATCAGGGACGCCGATCCGACCACGAGCGCCAGCAGAGCGGTGGCCCCACCCAGGCGCAGCCCGCGCGCCATGAGCGCGGAACTCAGAAGAGCGAGCAGCAGGGCGACGTAGATGCCGTCCACGACGCGCAACTGCCACAGCGCTGACCGAGGTGTGGCGCCGGACGGGATCACCAGAACGAGGCAGAGAGCGGTCAGCACGGCGCCGCTGACGGCCGAGAGGGCGGCGATGCTCGGCGGCCTGCCGTCGAAGCGCGCTCCCAGAGCGTAGGCGAGGCCGAAGCCCACAAGCAGCGCCGGGAGCAGCCAGAGCGGCAGCCTGAAGCGAGCGATGTCCCAGAGCCCCAGGGCAAGTGCGATCGCAGCAAGGACGACGGCGCCGCGGATGCTCCTGCGCACGACCAGGGCGGCGATGGCGGCAAGCAGTGCGGCAGCCGCCAAGCTGACGGCGAAGGCGATGTCTCCGAACCAGGCGACCAGGCATGCCACCACAACGTAGGCGACGCTGCCGAGGGCGATCAGAACCGATGCGACCGAAGAGCCGGGCCGCCCACGTGGACTCCCCGTCTCCGCTTGGTCGATTTGTGCCTCCACTCCCGCCATTTGCCCTGCGTGAACCACCACGTGCGATGGTCTCGATCTAACGTGAGGCACATGAGCGGCACCGCGCAGCGGTGTCCGGCTCGATGTGCTTGTTAGACCCTGTCATCCCTTCTCCTGGCGTTGCCGTCAGAAGCCGCCCCGAGACCGCGTCTGTCCGGCCGTGTGCACGGGTGGTTCACGCTCCGGTCGTCACCAGCCAGGGCAGGAATCCGAGGTAGAAGGCGGCCGCAACGGCCAAGAGCAGTATGCCACCGCCAAGCCACGAGCGCCCAGTGATGCGAGCTGCCGTCTGCCGTCGTGTCCGCGCCCGCAGGAGCACCGCTGCAGCTGCCAGATCGACGATGACCACGACCGCCAGCAGGCCGATCTTGGCGCCGTGGAACGCCGGGTCCCACGACTGGCCGGAGAACGACCGCACGGTGATGAAGGACTGCCAGCCGGCGACTGCGAGCGTAACACAGGCGGCCAGCACGTACGGCCAGCCGGAGCGTCGCTTCCAAGCGCAGAGGAAGGCCGAGAGGACGAGCACCAATGGGGGAGCAAACCAGAGCAGGACCAGCCGGGTGCCCACCCAAAGGCGGTCGAGCAGCGGATGGGCGAGCGCGAAGGACTCAACGTCCTGCGGCCTGCCAAGCGAGCGCAGCGACACCGGCTCCTGCAACACCGCAAAGTCAGTGGCCTGCCAGGTCTCGCCACCATGCCAGTAGAGGAACGCCAGGTACGGCCCACTGCCTAGTCCGGCGTCCTGCATCGAGAAGGAGCCGCGCAAAACGACGAGGTAGACCTGATCGGGCGTTCCTTCGAAGAGCTGGTCGCGACTCTTGCCAAGCAGGGGGGCGGCCGCCTCAGCGCTCGTCGTCACGTAGCGAGCCCAGGACAATGATCCATCCGACTCCTCCTGGGCAATCACGGTGACGGTGTCGGCAAGGTCCCCCGGCGGTTCCGCAGCCAAGGCGCACGCCGGAAGGCACGCTACCGCGACTACCACGGCGGTGGTCACCACGGCGAGAAGGATGCTCCGTCCACACCGCGACCAGCCGCCCCACTCCGTCCCGTACACAGCAGCAGCCTCCGCCCAGCGCTTTCTCATGGGTCTAAC
>CAYMTC010000158.1:0-5047 GCA_964393265.1 uncultured Thermoleophilia bacterium | reverse complement strand
GATAATGAGCGGTGACTGGAGTTCAGACGTGTGCTCTTCCGATCTCGATGAACACCGTCACGGCCGAGCTACGACCACCGCGCAGCTCTACGTCGTAGAGCTGTACTTCGGGGAACTGTGCCCGCAGCACAGCGGCCACGTCCCTTTCTATCTGTTCTCTCTGGGCTTGCTCAGTCATCCCCCGCTTGCCTCCGACCAAAAGAAAAGTGGGCGCGTGCACCCACTTCCGGTCAGAAACTGCCTCCCGCGTGTCAGCTGTTCGTCGGGCAAGTATACCACCCATGCCATTCCGCCGGCTGCGTTCACCCGCGGAGCACATCCAGGTAGAATGGCCGCTGACCGGCGCGCGGCGCCCTAGACTGCCTGCGCGCACACTGAGAGGAGGCAGCGTGATCGCAGGGATCATCATCGCCGTCGTCGTGGTGCTGCTCATCGTCGTACTGGTAGCCATGTACAACGGCCTCGTGAAGCGGCGCAACGCCGTCGACAACTCATGGAGCCAGATCGACGTCCAACTCAAGCGACGGCACGACCTCATCCCCAACTTGGTCGAGGCCGTCAAAGACTACATGGCCTACGAACAGGAGACGCTGTCCAAGGTGACAGAGGCCCGCGCCGCTGCCGTCTCCGCTGGCGCCAAAGGCCCGTCCCAGGTCGCTCAGGCCGAGAACGCCCTGACCGACACGCTCCGCTCCTTGTTCGCTGTCATGGAGAACTACCCCGACCTCAAGGCCAGCCAGAACGTCCTCTCTCTGCAAGAGGAGCTCACGGCCACAGAGAACAAGATCTCGTTCGCGCGTCAGTTCTACAACGACAGCGTCCTCACCTATAACAACAAGATCCAGACCGTTCCTACGAACCTAATAGCTGGTATGTTCAACTTCACCAAGCGCGACTTCTTCGAGGCGCCCGAGGCCGAGCGCGAGGTCCCGGCTGTAGACCTCCGCTGACCGTGTCTCAGCACGCATGACTGGCTGCTACAAGAGATGCGGGGCCGCCCAAGCGCAGCAGGGCTCTCGTCGGTGAACTTCCGCGACCAGATCGCCAGCAACAAGCGCGCATCATGGGTGCTCATGGTCGCCATCGTGATCCTCCTGCTCGCGCTCGGGTTCGTCATCGGCTACTCGTACTGGGGCTCGCCGCAGGGTGGCCTGGGTCTGTTGGGGGTCTTCGGCGTCGCCGCCATCCTGTGGAGTCTGTTCGGTTACTATGCCGGCGCGGGCATCGCCCTAGCCGTGTCCGGTGCCCGCGAGATCAAGCACGACGACGAGCCTCGATTGTGGAACGTCGTCGAAGAGATGAGTATCGCGGCCGGCCTACCCATGCCCAAGGTCTACCTCATCGACTCAGACTCACCGAACGCTTTCGCTACGGGGCGCGACCCGGCACACTCGGCCGTGGCTGTCACACGTGGCCTCGTGGACAAGCTCAACCGCGAGGAGCTGCAGGGGGTCATCGGCCACGAGATGAGCCACATACGCAACTACGACATCCGCTTCGCCACGCTCATCGGCGTCATGGTCGGTATGATCGCGCTCATCGCCGACTTCTTCCTGCGCACTCTGTTCTGGACGGGCGGCGGTCGTCGCGGGCGCTCCGAGAGCGGCGGCAATCCCATCTTCTTCCTGGTCGCCATCGTCTTCGCCATCCTGGCGCCGCTCTTCGCCTACCTCGTCCAGTTCGCCATCTCGCGCAAGCGCGAGTACCTGGCCGACGCCTCATCGGCGGAGCTCACGCGCAACCCGCTGGGGCTCGCAAGTGCGCTCGAGAAGATCGCCGCCGACCCAGCACCGCTCAAGACGTCCAACCGTGCTACAGCTCACCTGTACATCGAGAACCCCGGGCGCAAGCAGCGTCAACGGTCTGGTCTCTTCGACACCCATCCGCCCATCGCGGAGCGGGTCGCCCGGCTGCGCGGCATGGCGTACGTGGACACGCCACAGCCGCAAGCCTAGCCCCCCTGCGCACGCACACAGGCCGCCGGAGCGGCGGCTGAGAAGATCAGTCAGCGCGGCCCTGGGCGTGCACCGCGTCCTCGGCGCGTGCCAGGCACTCGCAGTACTCGGGGCGCTGCGGCGCCATGGCCACCGCCAGACGTAGCGCCCCTCGAGCCTCGATGTAGCGGCCCAGCCGCAGCAGCGCCGCTCCTGCCCCGAACCACGCGTAGTCGTTGGTGGGCCACCGCGACGTGAGGCCCGTGAACTCCCTTGCGGCCTCCTCGAAGAGCCCCAGCGCGTAATAGGAGCGCGCCAGTGTCTCACGGATAGAGGGTTTGCTAGGCTCGAGCCTGGTTGCTCTGCGGAGCACTTCGACCGCTTGTCCAGGATGGCCGTGGTCCAGATAGCTCACGCCGCGCTGGAAGAGAGTGTAGGCCTCCGAGCCGGCTTCCGAGAGGTGGTACGGCTCACAGGGCATCACGTTGGACGGCTGATCCACCTCAGGGCAGTCCAAGCTCGTCGGCTACGTCCTGCATGGCGGCCAGCCCGACGGCCATGAAGTCCTCAAGCGCCATGTCGAGTTCAGCACAACGAGCGATAGCGTCCCGATCGACACCGCGGGCGAAGGCTGTCTCACGGAACCGCTTGCGTACCGACTTCGGCTGCACGCCGCGGAGCGACTTGTCTGGCCGCACCAGCGCCGCTGCCGTGATGAGCCCGCTGAGCTGGTCTGCGGCCAGCAGAGCTACTTCGATGGGCTCGCCGGCCGTGACTCCTGTGGCGGGATTATGGGCAGCGACAGCGCGAACCACGCTCGCGGGGGCGCCGCGCCTCGTCAGTTCCTCGGCGGCCATGACGCCATGCTGTGTGAAGTCGTCCGTGGTGCGTTCTACGTCCAGGTCGTGCACAAGCCCGGCCAGGCCCCACTCGTCCTCATTCTGCCCGAGTCGCGCAGCCAAGCCGCGCATGATGGCCTCGCAGGCTCGCATGTGCCGCCGCAGGTTGACGTTCTCTACCCACTGCTCGACGAGCTGCTCCGCCTCCTGCCGTGTGAGGCTCATACCTGCTCCCCGTCTGTGCCGTCGCTGAGTGCCAGCTGCCGCGCGATGGCGGCGACGATAGCTTCTGCGCAGGCCGCCTTGCTGCTTCTGGGCACGTGCTGCTCGCCCTCAGGGCCGATGATGGTGATCTCGTTCTCGTCGCTGCCGATACCGACGCCCTCTTGCAGGATATCGTTGAACACCAGCAGTTCGACCTGCTTGGCGGCCCGCTTGGCACGCGCCCGGTCGAGCCTAGGCCCTGCCTCTGCGGCGAACGCTACCCGCAGCAGCCCCGGACGCGCTGCGGCATCCAGCACATCGACGGTACGCTCGAGATCCAAGGTGAGACGGTCCTGTAGGCCCCGCTCTATCTTCCCGTCGTGGTAGACCGCCGGCTTGTAGTCGGCGACCGCAGCGGCCATGACCAGCACATGCGCGCCGTCCACAGCCGCACCCACCGCCGCGGCCATCTCCTCGGCGCTCTCGACCATGTGGACCTCGTATGGGGTGTCCGCCACGTCGACTGTGCTGATCAGTGTGACCTCGGCGCCGGCGAGGTACGCTGCATCGGCGACCGCGATGCCCATGCGGCCGCTGGACCGGTTGCCCAGGAAACGCACAGCGTCGATAGCCTCACGAGTGCCGCCCGCGCTGACGACGACTCTGCGGCCGCTGAGTGCGCCGCCGCCCAGTCCCGCGAACGCCCGTTTCACGGCGGCGACGATGGCTCCGGGTTCCGCCATACGGCCGCTACCCTCCTCGCCGCACGCCAGCGGCCCGCGACCTGTGGGCAGGACGGTATGTCCGCGAGCAGCCAGGATCTCGAGGTTACGCTGTGTGGCAGGGTGCTGGTACATGGCCCAGTTCATGGCTGGCGCGATGATCACCGGCCCGCGAAACGCGAGGTAGACGGACGTAAGCAGGTTGTCGGCTATGCCGGCCGCGAACTTGCCGACGGTGTTGCCTGTCGCCGGCGCGATGACCATGACGTCTGCTCGCCGCGCCGCCTCGACATGCTCGAACCAGCGCCCCGTAGAGCTCCAGGCCGTGTCTTCGTCGACGACCCTACTGTCGGCCACAGCGGCGAATGTCAACGGCAGGACGAAGCGTCTCGCCGCCGGCGTCTCGACCACGGTCGTGTTGAAGCCTTCTTTGGCGAGTGTCCGCACGACCTCCACCGCCTTGTAGATCGCGATGCCCCCACAGACACCTACGAGGACGTCACGCTGCGGCGGAGCACTGGCGGAGCCGTTGACCATGTCGCGGGCTCAGGCCTTCTCGGTGAACCCGATGCGAGAGTCGGCGATCTCTTCCAGGGCGATGGTGAGCAGGTTCTTGCTGCGTGTGGTGATCAAGGGTGGTGTGAACTCCTCGACCGGCATGCGCTCATCCATGAGGAGACCTTCGCCAAGGCTGTTGTAGTAGTTGTTGATCTGCCGCGCCCGCTTGGCTGCCATGATGGTCAACGTGTAGCGCGAATTGTCAGCGTGCGGTAGCAGCTCGTCGATACGTGGTCGGTCCACGGTCCTCCTTCGTCCAGTGACCTGTCTCTACGGCCGCTCCCGACGCGCTCTGATGAGCGCTGCCAGCTCCGCGGCCGCCCGCTCGGCTTGATCGTTGACGACCCGCACGTCGAACTCGTGCGCGGCGGCCATCTCGTCCTCGGCGATGCGCAGCCGCCGCGCCATCGCCTCTTCTGACTCGGTGCCCCTGCCGCGCAGGCGGCGCCTCAACTCGGCGACGCTAGGCGGCGCGATGAACACCGCCGTGGCTCCGGGCAGTAGTGCACGGACCGCACGCGCGCCCTGCAACTCGATCTCGAGGATGACGTCCAAGCCACGTCGTACACGCCCGTCGACTTCCTCCCGTAGCGTGCCGTACAGATGACCGCCGTATTGTACCCACTCCAGGAAGAGTCCAGCGGCCACCTGACGTTCGAACGCTTCGCGCGGAAGGAAATGGTACTCCCTGCCGTCGCGCTCACCGGGTCGAGGTGGCCGTGTGGTAGCCGATACGGTCGTCTCTACTCCGGACAGTGACTGGAGAGCGAGCTTGATGACCGTCCCCTTC
>CAYMTC010000157.1:0-5119 GCA_964393265.1 uncultured Thermoleophilia bacterium | reverse complement strand
CTAGTCTCAGCAGTCCAGGGGGATAGACCGTGCATGTCGATGACCCCAGCGCCAGACGAGACGGCGAGCGCCACGTTCGTCGAGAAGCTTGATCCTCGCAGAGCCGGGCGGGTAGCGGAGGCGCTCGCCATCATCAAGGCGGCCGAGAGCCAAGGGGTGCTGCTGCGTCTCATCGGCGGCCTGGCGGTCCGCATGCACTGCCAGCAGGTGAGACTCTGCGAACGTGACTACTCGGACATCGACCTCGTAGGTCGCCGAGCACAAGCGTCAGAGATAGGGACGCTCATGGCGGACCTGGGGTACACGGAGAACGCCGATGTACGTTTCGCCACGCGCGTGCGACAGTTGCAGTTCTACAAGGTCGGGGACGACGACCGTCAGCGTGACCACTACTTCGCCCATCCCGACGAGCATGTGGATGTCTTTCTGGACACGTTCAGGATGGACCACCACATCGACCTCAGCGACAGGCTCCAGATCGAGCAGACCACGATCTCGGTCAGCGACGCCTTGCTGAGCAAGCTGCAGATCCATCGGCTCAACGAGAAGGATCTGCACGACATCGTCACCCTTCTGCGCGAGCTGCCCCTGGGGGAGGAGGATGTGCCTGGTGTCATCAACGTCGGGTACATCGCAGAGCTGTGTGCGGAGGACTGGGGCCTGCACCATGACGTCGTCGCGTCGCTGGAGAGTCTGAGGGCGGCGCGTCCAGAGTTCCCCGACGTCGACGACGAGCAGTGGCAGCAGGTGGACGCGGCGCGCAAGACTCTTGCTGCCGCGCTCGAGGCAGCGCCTAAGTCGGCGCGCTGGCGGCTGCGGGCCAAGATCGGCGAGCGCAAGCCGTGGTACGACTCGCTGGAGGAACAGGGAGACGGCGACTGACAGGCCGCCTCCGTGTGCGCGGCGGCCTCAAAGGGCAACGCCGCTACTCTTGCACCGTCCAGATGTCCGCCGGCGCCCTGTCCTGTTCCTCCACCTCGCGATGCCAAGCCATGCGTTTGCCTATACGTGAGCGGAGGCGCCAGCGCAGCGTCTTGTCGGCGCCCACCACGGCCACCTGCAGCGCGTTCAGGCTGTTCTTGACGCGGTCGTATGCCGCATCGTCGAGGTCGAAGCTCGGAAGGGCGACGAGACACTTCTCGATGTTCGTCGTGATGTCCGTGTGCAAGCCCCAGTCGTACGCGCACAGCTCTGCGATGTAGGCCACATTGATGACCCCTGGCTGGTCAGAGCGGCCTAGCGGGACGTCCTTGGCGATAGCCACGATGTCATGGATGTCCTTGGGCGCAAGGCGGTAGATCTGTAGCTTGGTGACGACGCAGTCCGCCGGGGAGATGGCGTAGTCGTCGAGGCCCAGGCGGTCGCGGAGGTCTATGACATGGTCCATCGCCATCTGGTCGAGGAACACGTCGACGTGGTCGGCGGCGTAGGTGACCTGCGTCGCGGGGACGGTAGCGCGCTGCCGGCGCGCCTTGCGAGCCTTGGCGTCTTGGAGAGCGGCTACGCGGATGTACTGACGCTGGCTTCCCTGGGTGGCCTGGGCCACGTGAAGGTCCTCCCGGAACCCGGATCGTGCGAACAGCGCGGCGATGTCCGAGACCTGGTGACGATGGCCCACCAGGTCGATGTCGCCGTAGTCGCGGTCGGCGAAGGCGAGGTCCGTGCAATAGCGTCGGATGGCCAGCCCCCCGGTGAGCCGTAAGATGACTGCCGCGGCCCTGCCGGCATCGATGATGGCCTTAGCCTCGGCCATCATGCGTTCGTGCAGAGTGAAGCGGTCGTCGCTGTGCTCGTCTGCCGAGGTGTGCATCATCGTCAAGATTCTAGCAGTGGAGTTCCGATAGCATGCGTGGCGGGACATCCACACGCTGTCGTGGCACGCGGCGCGGCGGTGGACTGTCGCCCGCCGAGAAAGGGGTGGTCATGGATATCGGTAAGGCCGTCGAAGACGCGTGGCGGCTCTTCGTCGCAGACATAGCGCCGCTCATCATCGGGGCGCTCATCGTCTTCGTCCTCAGCATCGTCAGCTTGGGGATCCTCGCCGGGCCCCTGTGGGGCGGATTGAGCAAGATGGTCGCGCAGCGTGTCCGCTATGGTCGATCAGCAGACTTCGGGGACATCTTCTCAGCGTTCGACCGCTTCTGGGCGCTGTTCGGCGGCGCCCTTGTCATCGGTATACTCGTGGCGCTAGGAACGCTCCTGCTGATCGTGCCCGGACTGCTACTGGCGGCGATCTGGATCTACGTACCCATGTTCGTCGTCGACCAGGACATGCGGCTGGGCGAGGCGATGGCCGCCAGCCGCGACCTGGTCATGCGCAACGGCCTCGGTACCCACGTGGCGGTCGTGCTGCTGCTCGCCATCCTCGCCACGGTCGGCGGCTGGCTTGTGGGGATCGGATTCCTGCTCACGTGGCCGCTCTCGGTCACCTTCGTCGCCGGCCTGTACTTCCGTGCTCGAGGCGAGCCACATCTGGTGGAGGCGGTATGAGCATCGGATCGTTCGAGGGTCGTCGCCCCACGATCGGCGCCGGCACATGGGTGCACCCAACGGCCGAGGTCTTCGGCGACGTGGTCCTGGGCGAGCAGTGCTGGGTGGGTCCAGGCGCCCGTCTACGTGGAGATTACGGGCGCATCGTCATCGGCGACTGCACGGCGGTGGAGGACAACTGCGTCATCCACGCGCGTCCTGGGGAGGTGTGTACGGTCGGGGCGTGGGTCACGATCGGCCACGCCGCCGTCATCCACACGGCGCGCAGTATCGGCGACTACGCGGTGATAGGCATGGCAGCGGTGGTCAGCGACTACGCTGTGGTGGGTAGTTGGGCCGTCGTGGGAGAGGGCGCCGTAGTCCCACAGGGCACTACGGTGCCTGCGCGCCGCATCGCTGTGGGCGTGCCGGCGCGTCTACTGGACCGAGCGGTCGAGGACGACTTCATCGCGGAGTGGACGAGGTTCAAGGGCATCTACGTCGACCTGGCGGCCAGGTATGCCACGGGCTTCCAGAGCGATGCTTCCTAGGCCGTGACGCGGTAAGTCCTCTTCGCGGCGAGGAGCCGGGCGCCGCAGGCCGTCACTTGCCGTGGTGCTTGTCGCGGTCGGCCTTCAGCTTCTTCTTGCCATGCTTCTTGCCGTAGGCCTTGAAGTAGGCGGTCGCTATATCGCAGTCGTCGCAACCCTTGCCGCAGCACTTCTTCCACTGCTTCGCGGAGAACTGGTCTGCCAGCTTGGACATCGTGTGCCTCTTCCTGCCTTTCGTGTCTGTGCGTCGTGCCGCCTGCCAGTGAGACGACGGAGAGCTGTCCGTGATCGAGGTCCGGGGCGCGCGACCTTACGTCTCGCGCGCCAGGGTCGAGAGGTAGATCACGCTCTCGTCGTGGCCGTCGACGCCGATGAGCGCGTTCGCTTCGTCGTCGAAGATGGCCGCGATCTGGCACGTCGCCAGGCCCAGGCCTGTGGCTGCCAACGCCGCGTTCTGTGCGATGTGCCCGACCTCCATGTACATGTAGCGGTAGCCACGCTGACGGTACTTCCAGGTGGTGCGCGCGAACACAGCGCTCCACATGAACACCGCGTTGGCCTCAGCGGCGATGCTCTGGTCGAGCGCCGCATGAGCTACGGGTAGGCGTACGTTGCCGGCGCGCACCAGTTCCAGCGTGTGGGCGCGGATGTCGTAGTGCCAGATCCCTGGGTCCAGCCCGCCGACAGCGTGCGCGGCGACGTACGTCTCGATGGGGTAGAGGGCGCCGGCTGACGGCGCGGTGCGCAGGCCGGTGCGCTCGTACGACAAGGCGAGCCCGGTCGCGGCCCACAGGACCTGTCCCAGCTGCTCCAAGGTGATGGCGTCGGGCTGGTAGTCACGGATGCTTCGCCGGTCGCTCATGGCCCTCCAGAGCGGCGGGCCGCCGTCCTGTGCGGGCGCTGGGAGCTCGACGCGGGGCGAGCCGACGTAGCTCTTGTACCGGGGCGGCATGGAGGAGAGGTCCAGCCGGCCTCCGCGGAGGTCACCGCGTGCGTAGGCGGTCGCTGTCTGAAACCGTTCGCCGATGCGGGTGTCGTCTTGGTCGAGCATCGTGCCGCCTGAGGTCCGAGTCGTGGGTGCTGTCGCTGGTCGTGATACCCCTCAAGACGGAGCGACAACCACCGGCCCTCGTTGTCGTCGCTGTGGTGCGGCGAGCAAGTCTGCTTGCCAAGCGGGTGGTTGGGGTAGGGTTGGCCCTGCACCGTCGGTTCAGCGAGAGAGGCAGGGCTATGGAGACACGGGAGGCGATCGTCAAGAGGTACAGCGTGCGGGCGTACAAGTCCGACCCCGTCGCGGACGACACGCTTGCGGCAGTGTTGGAGGCGGCGCGTCTCGCACCCACGGCCGCCAATCGACAGCCCTTCCGGGTCGTGGTATGCCGCACGCAGGGCCGCGAGGAAGAGCTAGGACGCATCTACGGTCGTACCTGGTTCGTCCAGGCGCCCTATGTCATCGGGGTCTGCGCGGTGCGCGACGAGGCGTGGCGGCGCAGAGACGACAAGCCCTACGACGAGGTCGATGCCACGATCGCGTTCGACCATCTGGTGCTGGCTGCCACCGACCTCGGCCTGGGGACCTGCTGGGTGGCGGCGTTCGATCCCGATGCGGCGCGTGAAGTGCTCGGTCTCCCCGATGGGGTGGAGCCCGTCGCCTTCACGCCCCTGGGCTACCCCGATGACGCGCCTGCTCACAAGACGCGGCGCCCGCTGGGCGAGCTGGTCAAGTACGACCGTTGGTGACGGTGGGCGTCCCGCTCTCGGTTCCCGCACGCCGCCTGCACATGTGGTCGACTGATCGCCTGCGTATGGCCGGTCGCCGGCGGGGCAGCGGCGTGCAGCGGGGGCTCTGCGCGGTGGTGCTGAGTCTCATGGCTGTCGCCTTCGCCGCCGCCTCGGCCACTGAGGTGCGGGCGGGACCACCCCTCAACGCCTACCGCGGGCTGGGTAGCTGGATCGACATCTACGACCCCAGTCTGTGGCGGGACCCGGTCGGCGGCGTCCGGGTGGCTGCTCGGCACGGTGTGCGCTCGCTTTTCGTCGAGACCGCTAACTACCACGCGCCGACGGCGGGGTTCCAACCCGCAGAGCTGGCACAGCTG
>CAYMTC010000156.1:0-5120 GCA_964393265.1 uncultured Thermoleophilia bacterium | reverse complement strand
CCCCCCCCCTATCCTACACTCTTTCCCTACACGACGCTCTTCCGATCTTCATCCCGCGCAACATGATCCGCACCGGGATCCCCATGATCGACGTCTTCAACAGCCTGGTCGAGTCGCAGAAGCTGCCCATCTTCTCGGTGGCGGGCGAGCCGTACAACCCGTTGCTTGCCCGCATCGCCCTGAACGCCGAGGTCGACATCATCGTCCTGGGCGGCATGGGTCTCAAGTACGACGACTACCTCTTCTTCCGTGACACGCTCGAGGAGCAGGGCGCGCTCTCTCGCTCCGTACTCTACGTCCACACGGCAGCCGACCCGGTGGTCGAGTGCCTGCTGGTACCCGACACCTGCCTGGCCGTAGCCGAGCGCTTCGCGCTGGAGGGCAAACGGGTGCTCGTCCTGCTCACCGACATGACCAACTTCGCTGACTCGCTCAAGGAAGTCGCCATCACCATGGAGCAGATCCCCTCCAACCGCGGCTACCCGGGCGATCTGTACAGCCAGCTGGCGGCTCGCTACGAGAAGGCCGTCGACTTCGAGGGCGCCGGCTCGGTGACCGTCCTGGCGGTCACCACGATGCCTGGCGATGACGTCACCCACCCCATCCCCGACAACACCGGCTACATCACTGAGGGGCAGTTCTACCTGCGCAACGGCCGCATCGAGCCGTTCGGGTCCCTGAGCAGGCTCAAGCAGCAGGTGAACTCGCGCACCCGCGACGACCACCGCACCATCATGAACACCATGATCCAGCTCTACGCTGGCTTCAAGGAGACGCAGGAGAAGCAGTCGATGGGTTTCCGTATGTCTGCGTGGGACCAGAAGCTGCTCAAGTACGGCGCCCTCTTCGAGGAGCGCATGATGGACCTGTCGGTGAACATCCCCCTCGAGGACGCACTTGATCTGGGATGGGAGATCCTCGCCGACTGCTTCACGCCCGCTGAGACAGCCATGCCTAGTCAGCTCATCGAGCAGTTCTGGCCTGGCGATGCCACCGAAGCAGCTGACCTCGACCAGAGCGGTGGGGCGACTCTTGACGGTGACCAGAGTGAAACAGAGAGTGGCAGCGTCGCAGAGGGTCGTGAGCCAGCGCTGGTGACGGTCGGTCCCTCCTCGGCGGTCGACGCTGTCCTGAACGAGATGGCCTCACCCCAACGGGATGCTACCCCACCCGAGGCCGAGGCCGACGACTGAGTCGATCGAGGTCACATGGCCAAGATCAAGAAGACGAAGCATGAGCTCAAGGCGAAGCGCGAGGCGTTAGGTCGCTTCCATCGCTTCCTGCCGACGCTGGAGCTGAAGAAGCAGCAGCTCCAGAAGGAGGTCCGGCAGGCGGAGGCTACTCTCAGAGCCTCGCAGCAGCGTGAGCGGGACGTCTGGACTCAGTTGAGGCCGTGGGTCAAGCTGCTCGAGTCGGTGGACCTTCTGGCACCGTACATGCGCCTTGCGGGGGTGGCCACGGAGACCAGCAACATCGCCGGCGTGCTGGTCCCCGTGTTCAGTGGCGTGCAATTCGAGGAGCCGGATGTCGACTACTACGCCACGCCGGCGTGGCACGAGGAAGCGGTGGCCACGCTGCGCGAGCTCGCCGCCCTCCGTGCTGAGCAGGTGGTCCTGTCGCGTCAGAGAGGTCTGCTAGCCGAGGAGCTGCGTATCACGCTGCAGCGAGTCAACTTGTTCGAGAAGGTCATGATACCTCGTACCGAGGAGTGCATCCGTGTCATCCAAATAGCCCTGGGTGATGCCCAGACGGCCGCGGTAGCACGTGCCAAGATCGCCAAGAGCAAGGGGCGAGAGCGAGTCTCGGGGGCTACCGGCTGATGATCGTCCCCATGAAACGCGTCACTCTGGTGAGCTTGGCCTCCGAGCGTGACCAGACGTTGCGCGTCCTGCGCGACGCTGGTGTGGTGCACGTCACCGACGTGCAGGAGCCGTTCGGGTCGAGTCTTGACGAAGCGCGTGCACGCCTCAAGGCGGCCGAGGCAGCCGCGAACGAGCTGTCTCGACACGCAGAAGCTGCGCGCGAGACAGACGCAGGCAAGCGGCGGCGAACAGGCCGCCGCGGACATCGCTCTGGTCCGGACGTGGCCTTGCCCGTCTCCAGGGATGTCCAGGCTGGCTCTGGCCAGACCGTGCTGCCAGACTCGTTGGCGCCCGACGAGGTGGTCGCGCAGGTCGAAGCTGCGGTCGCACTGCGGCGTGAGGCGACCGATCGCGCCGACGCCGCGCGGCGCGAGCTTGCTCGGGTCGCGGGCCTCGGGGAGTTCGACCCGAGTCTGCTGGCGGACCTGGCGCGCCGCGGCGTGTACGTGTGTCTCGTCAGGTCCGGGGTGGGGGCCACGCCGGTCGCGCCGGAGGGGTTCCTCATCGAGCGGCTCGGCGCGGACGCCGGCGGCCTCTACTGGGCCATAGCCGCGACCCATCCGTTCGACGTCGATGACCTCGATCTGGCTATCGCCGTGAGTGAGGTACGCTCTCCGCAGTCTGCGCCGTCGGCGCTGCGTGCTGAGGTGGAGCAGCAGCTGGGACAGGCCGCGGACGCAGACGACCTGCTGGTGGCACTGGCGCCGGCGCTGCCCGCACTCAAGGAGCACTTGGCCACCCTCGCCGACGCCGAGCGGTTCGCCGCGGTGCGCGCCGGTATGGGCACAGCCCACGAGGTCGTCTTCCTGCAGGGCTACGTACCCGCAGAGAGTGTGGCGGCCCTGGGTGAGCTTGCCCGGGTGAACGGATGGGGCGTGCAGACCAGCGACCCCGTGCCCGGTGACGACGTGCCGGTCATGCTGCGGTACTCGCGTGTCGTGGCCCCCATCCGGGCGGTGTTCGACTTCCTCAAGGTCTATCCGGGCTACTGGGAAGCCGACATAGGCTGGACGTTCCTCATCTTCTTCAGCATCTTCGTGGCGATGCTGGCCGGCGACACCATGTACGGCGTGTTCCTCCTGGTCGCGACGGCGATCCTGCACGTCAAACTGCGCGGACGAGTCCCCTCCTACGTCTTTGGCGTCATGTACATCACCAGCACGCTCACCGTCATCTGGGGGGTGCTCACAGGAAGCTATGCCGGGATCCCCGTCACCGGCTTCCTCAAGACGCTGCAGGTGGACTGGCTCACCGACCGGGACAACGTTATCCAGCTCTGCTTCTTCATAGGCGCGATCCACCTCACCATCGCGCACGTGTGGAACGCCATCACCGTGCGGCCGCGAAGCAAGGTCCTGGCCCAGATCGGTTGGATCATGATCGTCTGGACCATGCTCTTCCTCGCGCGGACCATGGTGTTGAACCGCCCGCTGCCTGGCTTCATGCTGTACGTCTTCGCCGCTGGCGCTGTCCTCGTAGTGCTGTTCATGGCCACGCGCAGTGAGCTGAAGCAGAGTCTCATCAACCACGCGCTTCTGCCGCTCAGTATCATCAGCAGCTTCGTGGACGTTCTCTCGTACGTGCGCCTCTTCGCGGTGGGGTTCGCCACGATCGCGGTCATCGACGCCTTCAACATGATGGCGTCGTCAATCGGCTTTGACAGTGTGCCACGAGCCATCGGGGCGGTCTTCGTGATCGCCTTTGCCAACGTGCTCAATCTAGTCCTCATAGCGCTGGCTGTCCTGGTGCATGCCGTGCGGTTGAACACTCTCGAGTTCTCGACTCATAAGGGGATCTCGTGGCAAGGAAGCCCGTTCAGGCCCTTCGCGCGACGTGGGGAGCAAGCTTGCAGCGGGGCAGTCAAGGGGGCATGACGACCCTCGCGGCCGAGAGGTCGCGACGACGATCGACAGGAGACGGAGTCAATGGATGCCGGACAGGTGAGTGAACTCGGTAGGATCGGGGCGGTGGCCGCCATGGCGCTTGCGGGAGTGGGGTCCGCTCTTGGCAGCTACATGGGTGGTGCAGGTGCGGTAGGTGCCTGGAAGAAGGCGCTGGCACAGGGTAAGCAGGCGCCCTTCACACTCATCACGTTCGTGGGTGCGCCGCTCTCGCAGACCATCTACGGCATGATCCTCATGATCACCATGATGGGCAAGGCCGATGACGGGTACGACCCTTGGGCCTTGCTGGGGGTCGGTGTGGCAGCGGGGCTGGCGATGGGCGCCTCGGCCTGGATGCAGGGCCGCGCCGGGGCTCACTGCGCGGACGCGCTGGGCGAGACCGGACAGGGTTTCAGCAACTACCTGGCGGTCATCGGCATCGTCGAGACGGTGGCCATCTTCGTGCTCGTGTTCGCCATCCTCGCGCTTGGATGATGCCGACGGCGCCGGCGTGCGGAAGGATGCGGAGCGGTAGCCGGTCCGCCACCTGAATCGCCGCCGGCGATGGGTGTTAGTAGAATGTAGCGCTGACTGTGTGCAGCCGTGCAGCCCCGGTCGAGCTGCACGGCCCGTGTTGAATCGTGTCCCACTCGCACGAAGGAGCTGTCCATGTCGGTCGACCTGTTCGAACAAGCCGCTTCCTCCATCATCGACGCTGACCGCGAGACCGCCGTGCGAGTCGCCAACGACGCTCTCGCCGCCGGTATCGCGCCAGGCGAGATCATGGCCAAGGGCTTCGTCGCCGGCATCTCCGAGGTCGGCGAGCTCTTCGAGAGCGGCGAGCTCTTCCTGCCCGAGCTGATGATGAGCGCCCAGGCCATGGAGGGCGCCATGGAGGTCTGCAACGCGGCCCTGGGAGAGGGTGGCGCGGTCAAGAAGGCGACCATCGTCATGGGCACTGTCCAAGGCGATGTGCACGACATCGGCAAGGCGATCGTCATCGCCTACCTGAAGGCTAACAGCTACCAGGTGGTCGACCTAGGTCGCGACGTGCCTCAGGAGACCTTCCTGGCCAAGGCCGCTGAGCACGATGCGGCGGTCATCGGCATGAGTGCGCTGCTCACCACCACCATGGAGGAGCAGAAGAGGCTCATCAAGGGCCTGGTCGAGGCCGGTGAGCGGGAGAAGTACAAGGTCGTCGTCGGCGGTGCGCCCTGCACGCAGCGCTGGGCCGATCAGATCGGCGCCGACGCCTACGCGGAGGACGCGTCAGACGGCGTCAAGAAGATCGCGGCACTGCTCGAGAAGTAGACGAGGCGAATGCGGTGCGGGCGCTCGGCCTGAGAGGGCCGGGCGCCCGCTTCTTGTTTCCTTC
>CAYMTC010000155.1:0-5186 GCA_964393265.1 uncultured Thermoleophilia bacterium | reverse complement strand
GGCGGTACGCGCCCAGCGTGCAGTCTGTCTCGTCGCGCCATTCCTCCGCAGAGAGCCCCGCACCTCAGACTGATGTCGCTCCTGCGGGTCACACCACGCGCTCGTCGAACAAGGCGATGTGGCAGCCCGGCTGGCAGCAGATCACCGTGCACGCCCTGTACGACGGCGACGAGGTGAAGCCTTGGGAGACCGTCATGACCATAGAGGGCGACTACAGCTTGTTCGTCCACCTCGAGACCCTGTACTTGGGCGTGCTCGCGCGGCGCACGCTGGTGGGCACCAACGTGCGCCGCGTCGTCCAGGCGGCCAGAGGTAAGCCCATCCTGTTCTTCCCTGCTCGGTTCGACCACTACAGGGTGCAGACGGGAGACGGGTACGCAGCGCACATGGCCGGCGTCATCGGTGTGTCCACTGACGCTCAAGCGTCTTGGTGGGGCGGCAAGGGCATCGGCACTGTGCCGCACGGCCTCATCGCGGCGTGCGGCGGCGACACAGTGCAGGCCACGCGCCGCTTCGCCGACCGGTTCTACCCCGAGGTGAACGTCGTCGCGCTGGTGGACTTCGACAACGACTGCGTCGGCACTTCCCTCGCCTGCGCACGCGAGTTGGGCGAGCGTCTGTGGGGCGTGCGCCTGGATACCTCCGAGACCCTTGTGGACAAGTCGCTCTGGCACGCCATGGGCGACTATCGTCCCACCGGGGTGTGTCCGCAGCTCGTGTGGGCCGTCCGGCGTGCGCTCGACGCGGAGGGCTTCAGCTTCGTGCGCATCGTCGTCAGCGGCGGGTTCGACGCTGCCAGGATCGCTGCGTACGAGGCCGCCGGAGTACCTACAGACGCCTACGGCGTCGGCAGCAGTCTCCTGCGCGGCAACACCGACTTCACAGCCGACGTCGTGCTGGTCGACGGGCGGCCGTGCGCCAAGGTGGGGCGCGAGTATCGCCCCAATCCTCGGCTCCGACTCGTGACGTAGAGGGGAGCGGTCGTCGTGAAAGCGATCCTTGTCATAGACACCATCAATGCGTTCTTCAAGTACGGCGCGCTCTACAGCCCGCGCTACGCGCCGCTCGTCCCGCGTATCCGAGCCCATCTGGAAGAAGAGCTTGCCGTAGGCAGCGCGCTTCTGTTCCTCACCGACTCGCACGCGCCCGACGACCCCGAGTTCGCCATGTTCCCGCCCCACGCTGTCGTGGGCTCAGGCGAAGACGAGGTCATCGACGAGCTGCGTGACCTTGTAGCGTCTGGGCGGGTGGTGCACAAGACGAAGTACTCGGCCTTCACCGGTACCGACCTCGAAGCCTTGCTCGAGCGTCTGGCACCGGAGGAGGTCGAAGTCGTCGGCGTCTGTACGGACATCTGCGTGTTGCACACCGTCGCCGGGCTGCGCGAGCGCGCCTACCCGGTGACCGTCCGCACCGATATGGTGGACACGTACGACGCCCCAGGCCATCCCGCGGACGAGGTCCAGCGTTGGGCACTCTCGCACATACGGGACGTGCTGGGTGCAAAGGTGGAGTGAGGCATCGCCGCGCCGTTGACCGCGGCGCTGGTCAGAGATAGCCTCATGTGAGACTATTCCCGTCCGAGTCCCGAGAGCATGGGCTCTCGTGGCTTCTCGCGGCGAGAAAGGCGGTGTCTCAGTGGGTCTTCAGCTTACGCGTGGCAGCGAGTACGCTATCCGCGCCATGACGTACCTCGCTGGCCGCCCCGAAGGGCAGGTGTGCGCGCTCCGCGATGTGAGCAGCGCACAGGACGTCCCCGAGAGCTTCCTTGCCAAGATCTTCCAGAGTCTCGTGCGCGCGGACCTCGTCGTCTCGTACCGCGGGGCACGGGGCGGCTTCGCCTTGGCTCGCCCCGCCGACCAGATCACGATGGCCCAGATCATCTGCGCCATCGACGGCCCCATCTCGTTGAACAAGTGCGTGTTGTGGCCCGAGACGTGCTCGCGCAGCGGCACCTGTCTGGTCCACGAGGCCTGGATGCGTGCCGAGGAGGCCATGCTGGGCGTGCTCGACACAGTCACCTGCGCGGACCTGGTGCCGGCCGAGGCCGAGGTGGCGTAGGGGGGCCAGAGCAGGCGGTCGTCTGCAGCGGGCGCAGAGTCGCTGCGGGCGGGCGCGACTGCTGTCAGTCCTCGTAGCCGGCAGGGTGTGCGCACATCCAGTCCCACGCGTCGCGCACCGCGTCAGTGAGGCTACGACGTGGCTGCCAGCCTAGGACGTCGGCCGCTCGCGCGTTCGTGGCGACGAGCACGGCCGGATCACCTGGTCGGCGTGGCTCCACAGTGTGGGCGACGGGCCTGCCGGTGACACGGCCTACGGTGTCCAGTACCTCCCTCACGGATGCTCCTGTGGAGGTGCCCAGATTGATGGCGCTGCTAGGTATGTCCTCCTGATCGAGCGCCAGAGCGTGGGCCTCGGCGAGGTCGGCGACGTGGACATAGTCGCGCACGCAGGTGCCGTCGGCGGTGGGATAGTCGTCACCGAACACGGACAGCCGACTGCCGTCGCGGGCGGCGCGCAGCGCCAGAGGTATGAGATGGGTCTCGGGCTCGTGGTCCTCGCCGTGACCTCCCTGTGCGCCGCAGGCGTTGAAGTATCGCAGTGCGACCACTGTGAGGTGTTGCTCCGAGAGCACGCGCTCCACGCCGGCAAAGAGCAAGCGCTCGGCGGCGAGCTTGGAGGCGCCGTAGGGGTTCTGTGGCCGCAGGGGCGCCGTCTCGGGGATGGGCACGTGGTCAGGCGTGCCGTAGACGGCTGCTGTCGACGAGAAGACGATGCGCCGCACCCCTGTGTGCAGGGCCGCAGTGAGCAGCGACCGCGTTCCCTCCGTGTTCACCTCGTGGTACAGCTGGGGCAAGCGGACCGACTCGGCTACCTCGGCGACGGCTGCCATGTGGACCACTGCCGTGCACCGGTGGGCCATGAGGGCAGCGGTGAGCGCCGCAGTGTCGCGCACGTCGCCTAGGACGAGCGTGGCCTGCGGCGCCACCGCGGCTGCGTGCCCGCGCGAGAGGTCGTCGAAGACGATGACCTCGTGGCCACGTGTGAGGAGATGACCACAGATCACACTGCCGATGTAGCCGGCTCCGCCTGTGACCATGATGCGCATGACAGCATGGTATCAAGCGCGGACGGGGCGGGTGGTCTGGATGACCGCCCGCCCCGTCCGCAAGATCGTCCCGTACGTGCTAGGGCTGAGTGTGCCGCGACGCGACCGCGTCGCCGAGATCACCCTCAGGTGAAGCGGCTGGACCCGCCACTTGAGCAGCTGGATCCACTGCCACCTAGGTTGCTGAGGAAGCTGGAGAACTTCTGCCGGACGTTGGTGGAGCCGCACTTAGGGCAACGCTTGTGCTCCTCGTGCAGGAAGCCCTGTACGAACACCTCGAACCGCTCGTCGCAGTCCTCACAGACGAAGTCGTAACTTGCCATGGTACCTCGCCGCTGGCCGGATGAATACCTGTAGGGGTATTATAGCCCAGACCGGCACGGCGGCAACCGTATGCTGGGCTTTGGCCGCGAGACGTCCTCGTCCGCCAAGGGCTGGGATGCGCCCGCGACCGTGGCCACAAGGCCAGAGTGGAGTGTCGCACGCTACACCGTGGACGTCCATGCCGGAGGAGTGTGGGAGGCGCAGTGGACTGGAAGAAGCTGGGGCTGGCTGTGGCGCTGCTGGCGATCGCCGGGGTGGTGGTCTGGGCGGTGGCCACACGACTCGGTGGAGATGGGGCACAGGACACCAGCGGTGACGGAGCCGGCGTCGTCGCGGAGGATCCCGCCGCCAGTGCGGTGACGATCACCGGCACCACTCTGGATGGTGAGACGTTCGACCTGGAGGACTATCGGGGCAAGCCCGTCGTCATCAACTTCTGGGCGTCGTGGTGCGGGTACTGCGGCGTCGAGATGCCCGACCTCCTGGAGTTCGCCGAGGCGCACCCCGAAGCTGTGGTGCTCGGCGTGGCTGTCAATGATGAGCGCGACGCCGCGCTGGCCTTTGCGAGAGAGCACGCGATCACCTTCCCGTCCGTGTACGATCCCGACGGCACCGTCTTTGCGCAGTTCGAAAGTCAGGGGCTGCCCACCACGGTGTTCTTGGACAAAGACCTGCGGCTCAAGGAGAAGATCATCGGGGCCACAGACCTCCAAGGTTTCGAGGCGGGACTGCGAGCGGCGCAGTGATCGCACAGGCTGGGCCGCCGTGCGGCTGGGTCCTGCGAGGCCTGCTGGGCATCCCGTCCCGCGGCTGCTCACTGCACATGCGCCCCGGGCTTGGTGAAGACAGGGGAGGGCTCGGCACGGCATGAGCTTCGAGTCACTCACGCTGTACAGCGGCGTCCTGGCGTTCGCCGGCGGTCTTGTGTCGTTCATCTCACCCTGCGTGTTGCCGTTGCTGCCGGTGTATCTGTCGGTCGTGAGCGGCGTGCCCGTGGAGGACCTACGCCGAAAGCGGTCACGGGTGTTGGCTCTGGGGGGCGCCTTCGTGGCGGGGTTCACCGTGTTGTTCGTGCTGCTCGGCACGGCCGCCGGCGGCATCGGGGCGACCCTCACTGCGCACCGCACGGCGCTGAGCATCATCGGCGGCGTGGTCCTCATCGTCGCCGGCATCCTCATGTTGGATGTGGTGCACCTTCCGTCCATAGGCGGGGGGCGTCTTCCTCGTCTGGGTGGGCCGGGGGGCGCCTTCGTCGCCGGCGCGGCTGTGGCCATCGGCTGGACGCCTTGCGTCGGCCCCGTGCTGGGCGCCATCCTCACGCTCGCCGGCAGCGGACAGAGCCCGGCTGCAGGCGCCGTGCTGCTGTTCATCTACTCGTTGGGTCTCGCGGTGCCGTTCCTGGCGGCGGCGCTCGCCTACGGCTGGGTCAGCCGCCGTCTCACCTGGGTGCGGCGCCACTACCGCGTCATCCGCATCGTCGCCGGTGTGGTGCTCATCGCCGCCGGCCTGCTCATGGTCACCGGCGCCTTCGACCTCATCAGTCGGGCTCTGCCCTCCTGGAGTCCTATCGACGTCTGAGCGGCGTGGCCCCGCGCGGCGGTCCGCTGCCCCGCGCGGCGGTCCGCTCCAGCGGTCGGATGTGGCCGCTATGACGGGCGGATATGCTTGTGAGCATGAGCAGTCCGCAGCCACTGGGGCCCTCCAGCAGATCGGAAGAGCACACGTCTGAACTCCAGTCACGAGATTCCATCTC
>CAYMTC010000154.1:0-5198 GCA_964393265.1 uncultured Thermoleophilia bacterium | reverse complement strand
CAGCACTTCGCGCACGTCGACTTTGTAGAGCCTCTCGATCACCGGGATGATCCAGTGGAAGCCAGGCTGCCCGAAGCGGTTGTACTTGCCCAGACGCTCTATGAGGCCGCGGGAGGTAGGCCGCACTATGCGGATACCCGCGGCCAGGAACGCCACCACAAGGACCACGATGGCGACGATCACTAGAGTGAGTGTGCTCATGTGCTGTCCTCTCTGTCACTTGGGCTCGCGCCCGCCGGTCGCTCACGGGCGCGCGGTCACGCCGCGGGTGGCCCGTGCCAGTGAGTATTGCCGCAGGTGCCGCGTTCCACGCACGTGAGCGACCTCCTGCCCCACGCCAACCACAGGCCACACTCCGACGACACTCGAGTGCGGCGCTCACCACCACAGCACAACGTCCTCCGCCCGACCGCCCGCCGCGCGGGGCAGATACGATAGCGGAGCGGCAGGCAGAAGTAAGATGCCCCTGTCAGCCGTGCCAGAATCGCGTCGTCGAGGGCAGCGCGCATGCGGATGTCCTGTGCCACAGCGACAGGAGAGACAGCTCATGAGCCGTGCGTTCACCAAAGAACCTGACGCGGGCGCTCCCGACGAGCCGCTGCCGGAGCGCCCCATCAGTGAGCACCCCAACTACGTCACCCCACACGGCCTGCATGACCTCCAACGCAGGGTCGACGAGCTGGGGCGACGGCGAGCCGAGCTCCTGGAGGCTCTCGACGACTCTAAGGAGCCAGCAGTCGCCGACGAGCAGCTGGCTCGCGAGGAGCTCCGCCACGTGGACCGCGACCTGCGCTACTACGTGGCACGCGCCGACTCCGCCATCCTCATCGACGCCGCCGGCCAGCCGACCGATGAGGTCGCTTTCGGCGCCACCGTGACCGTGGCCGCTCGCGGCGATGCTCCCGGCCACGTCCGGACCTACACCATCGTGGGTGAGGATGAGGCCGACCCCGAGGCCGGTACGGTGTGCTACATCTCGCCGCTCGCCAAAGCCCTGCTGGGCACCAGCATCGGCCAGACCGTGGTGTGGCGGCGGCCCGCCGGCGACCTGCGACTCACCGTGCGCGGTATCCAGTACTGACACCGACGGTACTGGGTCGGACGAGCCGCCTCTGGGTAGAACCAGGGAGGCAGGGCTCCTCGAACGGACGACCCCGCTGACCCTGGGTGCAGGCCCAGCAGCCCGGTCTCCAGGCTGGACACGGAGGACGACGACAGATGGCGCGCGTGCTCATCTACTCGCTGGAGTGGTGTCCGTACTGCTCCAAGACCAAGGCGTTGCTCAAGTCCAAGGGCATCGAGCACGACGAGATCGATGTCACCCACAACGAGGCCGCCGCGCGCGAGCTGCTGGAGCGCACCGGTCAGCGCAGCGTCCCACAGCTCTTCATAGACGGAGAGTGGATAGGCGGCTACGACAGTCTGGCGTACCTCAACGCCACCGGCGAGCTCGACCGCCGTCTCGGTATCGAGCCACAGGTGGACCTCACCAAAGTATGGGATGTGGCAGTGGTGGGCGGCGGACCGGCCGGCCTCACAGCCGCCATGTACGCCGCCCGCAAGAGCCTCTCCACCATCCTCATCACCCACGACCTCGGCGGACAGGTAGGCACCACCCACACCATCACCAACTACCCTGGCCTGCCGAAGGTGAACGGCCCGGACCTGGTCAAGCTGATGTTCGAGCAGGCGTACCTCTACGGCTTGGAACGGCTCATCGGGGAGCGCGTCACCGGCATCCAGCTCCAGGGCCGGGCCAAGTCGCTCACCCTAGCTAGTGGCAGGACGATCGAGGCGCGCGCCGTCATCGTCGCGACCGGCGCGCAGAAGCGCACGTTGGGCATACCCGGCGAAGACGAGTATGCGGGCCGCGGCGTAGTCTACTGCTCCACGTGCGACGGTCCGTTCTACCGCGATGCCACCATCGCCATCGTCGGCGCAGGCAACTCGGCGATGGAGGCCGCCGTGGAGATGAGCGCCATCGCAAGGAAGGTGTACGTGGTGAGCCGCAGCGAGTGGACAGGCGACGCGGTCTTGGTGGGCAAAGCGCGAGCCGCCCGCACCGTGACGCAACTGGTCGGCTACGAGCCCGTCGAGATCAAGGGCGATGACACAGTGCGTCGGCTCATCCTCCGCGACATCGACAGTGGACTCCAGCGCACCCTGGACGTGGACGGCGTGTTCGTGGAGATAGGCCTGTTCCCCAACTCGGACTTCATGCTGGATCTTGTGGATACGAACCAGAGCGGCGAGATAGTGGTCGACGCACACGGCGTCACCGGAGCCCGCGGCGTGTTCGCCGCCGGCGACGTCACAGACGGCCGTGACAAGCAGATCGTCGTCGCCGCTGGCGAAGGCGCCAAGGCTGCGCTGGCGGCCTTCGAGTACCTCATCACTCAGCAGTAGTGGCAGGCGCGGGCTCCACCTCGCCGATGCTCACGTGCGGCAACCATCTTAGCCACCGCGGTAGCCACCAGTAGCGGTCGCCGACGAGCACGATGGTGGCCGGCGCTATGACCGTGCGCACCAGCGTGGCGTCCAGGAACACGGCCACGGCCAGGCCGAAGCCGATCTGCTGGAACATCACCAGCTCGCCGCTAGCCAAGCCGATGAACACGGCCACCATGATGGCCGCTGCGCCCGTGATGATGCCGGCTGTGGACTGCACGCCGAACGCCACCGCCTCGGGCGTGCTGCCCGTCTGCACGTAGCGCTCGCGGATGCGGCTGAGCAGGAAGACCTGGTAGTCCATGCTCAACCCGAACAGTACACAGAACATCAGTAGGGGTACCCAGGCCTCCACCGTCTCGGTGCGCCGGAAGCCGAGCAGATCGACGCCGAGCCCCGCCTGGAAGACGAGGACGAGCGCTCCATAAGAGGCCCCCACCGAGAGCAGGTTCATCAGGATGCAGGTGACCGCCACGAGCAGCGAGCGGAACGCCACGAGGAGCAGGACAAAGCTCAGTGTCAGAACGAGGGCGATGACCACGGGTTGGAAGACCGATATCAGCCACAGGCCGTCGACGAACCCGGCCGTCGTGCCGCCCACATACACCTTGGCCAGCGACGACCGAAAGGCCTCCGGGATCAGGTCGTCCCGCAGCTCGCGCACGTTCTGCAGGGCGTCCAGGCTCGTCGGCGCTTCATCTTGGATGAGCGACACGACCGCGAGCGTGCCGCTGGGGGCAGACTGCAAGCCCACGGGGGTGAAGCGGCCGTCCTCGGCGAGCCGAGTCTGGAGCGTGCCCAACGCGCCCAGTGTGCGGGGATCCAGCAGCGCCCCGTCTACCACCACCTGGACCGGAGCCGCCCACCCCGCCGAGAACTCGCTGGCCAGCAAGTCGAAGCCACGCTTGGCGCTGAGATGGTCGGGAAGGCTACTCACGCCGGTAGCGCCGGTGGTCAGCCAGAGGGTGGGCGTGGCCACGGCACCCAGCACGGCCACGCCCACTAGCAGGCTCACAGCCGGCCGGCGCATGACCACAGCAGCCATCCGTGCCCACCACGAGCCGCGCCCAGCTGCCGGCCCAGCGGCTTCACGGCTCGGCGAGAGTGTCGCCGAGCGCGCGCCGCCTGGCGGGAGGTCGGACAGGCCTGCGCCGCGCCGATGGGACCGGCGCACGCTCAGGGCCTCCACGCGGTCGCCAAGCCACCCGAGCGCGGCCGGCAGCAGGGACAGGGCCACCGCCACTGACACCAGGACGACGGTCGTGGCACCCACGCCCAGGCTTGTGAACTCTGAGTACGGCACGATGAGCATCCCCAAGAGAGAGAACACTACGGTCATGCCGCTGAACAGGATAGCGCGGTGTGCCGTGGCACCGGTGCGCCCTACCGCCGGTACGGGCGCGTACCCCGCGCCACGCTCCTCGCGGTAGCGCGAGACGATGAACAGCGAATAGTCGACACCGACCGCCAAGCCCATGCTGATGATGATGTTGAGCGCGAAGACCGACAGTGGAAAGACGGACCCTAGAGCCGCGGTGGCCGCCGCCGCGACGATCATCGCGACGCCAGCTAGGAGAAGTGGGATGGCGGCGGCGACCAGCGAGCCGAAGACCAGGACCAGGATGACGAGTGCGGCGGGGATCCCGATGATCTCTGCCCGCCGCAGATCGCTGCTCGACAGCTCGGCGGCCTCACGATTCCACGAACCCACGCCGGTGGTCACCACTTCGATTCCCCTACGTGCATCGTAGGCATGCGTGAGCTCCAGCAGGGGCACGACCGTCGACGCGGAGTCGAACACGTCGCCGGCCAAGGTCACCAGCACGATGGTGGCGTGCCGGTCATGCGACACCAGGTATGCACCCACGTCGGGGTCGGACTGGTAGAAGGTCGTGACCGACAGCACCCGCTCGCGACCCAGCTGCAGCACGTCACGTCGCAGGCTGTGGACCAAGCGCCGGAACCGCGGCTCATCGACCGTCATGCCGGGCGCGCGCACCACCACCACCTCGGTGGCGTGGCGAGCCGCCGGCAGCCGCTCGTCGATCAGCTGGGTCGCGCGCTTGGAGTCGGTGGTGGTGAGGAAGTCGCTGCGCGCCTGGTAGTTGCCCTGCAGCAGCCAGAAAGCCAGCGCCGATGAGGCCACCAGGACAGCCCATACCGCGGTGGCAAGCCAAGGCCGCGCGGCAGCCCCGCGCGCCAGGCGCTCCGTCAGTGGAGCCTGGCTGTGTCGGCGCGGGAGGTCGTTCGTGCTGCTCACCGGCGAGCATCATCGCCGCCAGCGCAGCCCTCGGTCAACCCAGGCCGACCGTGCCACCCCGCACCCACGACTGGTGCAGCCAGCCGCCGAGTCGTCAGAGGCGTCAACGACTTCTCACGAGGGCGTCCTCAAGTCGGGGGGCCGCCGCGTCGAGCCTCTTACTGACGGGAGCATGGAGACCCTCTACCACATCGATGCACTGGCACTCGACCACCGGCCGCTGCCCTGCGGGCAGGCACTGCTGGGTCTGGGGTCAGACCGCGATACCACTCGCTGGTGGATCACCGTGTTCGACGCCGCCGAGGCAGACCTCGTTCGCTTGCGCGGCAGGGTACTGGTCGAGGCACGCACACGCGGCGGCCTGTGCCTCACTGGCCACGCCCTCGTCGAGAGTGTCATCCCCGTCCTCACCTACGTGGGCCTACGCGGTAGCGACGAGATCGGAAGAGCGTCGTGGAGGGAAAGAGTGTAGGATGGGGGGGGGGGGGGG
>CAYMTC010000153.1:0-5270 GCA_964393265.1 uncultured Thermoleophilia bacterium | reverse complement strand
CGCCCTTGCCGAACTGCTTCGACACCTCGGCTATGGACTCCTCGACCAAGTCGCACCCGTGAGCGAACAGCTCCGGTGGCTGATTGAGTGCCGGCGTTGGCCGGAAGTAGTTGAACGCCGGCTCGTAGATGGGCACGACGCCCTTGCGCTCCATCGCGTACACGACCTCGCGCGTGATGTCGAGGGCCGGCGCCTTGGAGTCCTTGTCCTCGACGAACTCCACACACATATAAGCGCCGCTGACACGCACGTCGCCGACTACCTCGTACTTCTGCTTCATCGCGCCGAACCTGGCCTTGGCGACCTTCTCGAGCTCCGCCACGTTGTCGAGCACCTTGTCGCGCTCGATGATCTCCAGCAGCTTGGTGGCCATGAGGCAGGCGGCCGGGTTGCCGGCGAAGGTGCCGCCGGTGTAGAGCTCGCCGGCAGGGGCGCTCATGCGCTCGCTGCCCAGCGTGCAGGCGAGTGGCATGAGGCCGCCGCTGATGCCCTTGCCCAAGCTGAGCAGGTCTGCCTCCACGCCTGGCCAGTGCTCGATGGCGAACAGCTTGCCGGTACGTCCCACACCCTCCTGGACCTCGTCGTTGTAGAGGATCCAGTCGTACTTCTTGCACAGATCGAAGAGCCGCTTGGGCCACTCGGGCGGCGGTATCTGCACCCCGTTCTCGCCCTGGATGAACTCGACGGCCACGCCGGCGATGCTCTCGGGCGTGGCCTTGTACCTGAGGATGATCTCCTCGATGTAGTCGAGGCAGGCGAGGTGGCAGGCCGGATACTCGAGGTGGTAGGGGCAGCGGTAGCAGGTGGGGAAGGGGACGTTGATCCAGCCGCTCATGAACGGCTCGATGGCATGGTTGTAGTGGGCGTTGTGCGGCCCCATGGCGCCGGTGCCGTAGTTGCCCCCATGGAAGCTGCCCAAGAAGGTGATGACGAACGGCCTGCCGGGGCCGGCCGCCTCACGCATGATACGCACGGCGTTCTCGGCCACCTCGCTGCCGGTGGTGTCGTAGACCACCTTGGTGAGGGGCGGTGGTGCCAGGGCGTGCAGCTTCTCGGCCAGCAGCCACTGGTGCTCCACGCGCAGTGCCGAGAGGCACTCGGTGCCGTAGTCGCGCAGGCCTTGGCAGGCGGCCTCGACGAGTTCGGGGTGGTTGCCGCCCAGGGGCGCGCTGGCCCAGCCGGTGATCCAGTCGATGTAGCGGTTGCCGTCGACGTCCTCGATGAACCAGCCGTCGCGGTACTTGCTGACGAAGTGGCTGGGTGGCCATCCGCCGATGAGCGAGACGCCCAGCAGGATCTCGTCGCCACGCTTCATGAGCGCGGCACTGCGTGGTCCGGGCAGCTCGGTGCTGACCACGGGCTTCTCGAACTCTGCCATGGTGATGCCCCCTGACACGTGACCGGGCCGGAGTGCTGCGCGGCGCTGTGGAGGTACCGCGTCAGTCTGACCGGTATCGAAGCGTGCGACAATCCTACACGGAGCACTACGCGCGGCAAGAGTCTCGAGACAACGAGTATCGTCAGTCAGCACTCTGTGCGGGGGGGCGCGCTGATGGCGTGTCCGCGTGCGCGGTGCGTGACTGCGACCGAGCATCGCTCCACGTGACTCAAGGTGAGGCGCCCCCTGCACGATACTGCCCAGTGGACACGATCCTGGGAATATCGTGATACAGGGAGGCATGTGATGGACGCCCACGGCTGCGAACGCCGACTCTGGTGGCCACGACGCGGCTCGCGGTCTGGCAGCTTAGCGACGGTCCTTCTGCTGCTCGGCTGCGCCGCCGGGCTGACTCTCGCTGCCGGCGGCTGCGGGGGCGGTGGCGCGGCGGACGTGGCGCCGGAGCCCGACACCGCCCCCGCCAGCCCTTCGACGGCAGCTCCTGTGCAGCTCGCCTGGCCCACGGCCTACCACGACAGCCGACTCAGCGGCTTGGCTCCTGTGGCTGGCCCGTCGCGCAAGCACGTCGCCTGGAAGAGCTCGCTGGGCTGTGAAGCCTGGGCGTACTGCGTCCTCGATGCCCAGGGTCGGGTGGTGCTCGGTGGTGATGGCAAGCTGGCTGTTTACTCCCCTGAGGCAGGCGAACAGGTCTGGACGTACGACACCGGCGGCGAGTGCGCCCGGCATGCGGTCGTGCGCGATGACGGTGCCATCGTGGCGAGCGCCGGCGATCGCGTGCTCTGTCTGTCGCCGGACGGAGAGCGGCTCTGGGAGTTCGACATGGGCTCGGAGGCAGACGCGCCGAGCCTGGGCCCGGACGGCGGTGTCTACGTCGGCAGTCTTGACGGGAGGCTTGTAGCGCTCGCCGCGGACGGGTCGAAGCTGTGGGAGTACGCGGCCGATGCCGCCATCCACTCGCCGTCTGTGGGCGAGGACGGCGCGCTCTACTGCGGGGGCGCGCCCCTCGTCCTGTACGCCTTCACGCCAGAAGGGCAGCTCAGTTGGGAGCTGCGGCCCGAAGGGGAGCGGCGTTCCTACGACGACCTGTTCCCGTGGGTGAACTGTCTCCAGAGCCCCTCTATCGGCGACGATGGCACACTGTACGCGGGCTCGCAGGTCTCTCCGGGGGTCACGCAGGCCGGCAAGCAGATCGCCGACTACGACATGCCGTCGAAGGGGTCGTTGTACGCGGTCTCCCCCGACGGACGCCGACTCTGGGAGTACTCGTGCGGCAGCTGGGCGACCATGACGCCGACGGTAGGTGAGGACGGCATGCTGTACGCCGGGACGTCGTGCTGGAAGGTCGTCGCGTTGACGGAGAACGGCGATGTCCGCTGGGAGTTCATGACCGTCAAGGGCGACTGCCCCTTCGTGTTCAGTCCTCCGATAGGCGCTGACGGCCTGCTCTACGCGGCGACTTCCAGCGGCAAGCTCTACTGCATCGACTCGAGCGGCAAGCAAGAGTGGCTGTACGACTCGGGCAAGTCCTGGCTGCCGAGCCATAGCTCCAACAACCTCACGCCGCCGGCCATCGCCGAGGACGGCAGGCTCTACACGTCGCAGTACGACGGCACGGTGCTGGCCTTCGAGTGAGTGCCTGCGGCGCGGTCAGGCGGTGTTGCCGACAGGGGCCGGGATGCAGGTGGCCAGATCGACGCAGTCACGCCCGCGCCGCTTGGCACGGTAGAGCGCCTGGTCCGCCAGGTGGAGCAGTTCGTCGAGGTCCACACCGGCGGCAGTGGCGACGCTGGCCACGCCGAAGCTGGCCGTGACGTCGGCGTCCGTCACGTCGTGCTCGGCCGCCGCGATGCCGCGACGCAGCCTCTCGGCCACGGCCAGCGCTCCCTCGGGGCCTATCTCGGGCAGCAGCACGGCGAACTCCTCGCCGCCATATCGTCCAAGGACGTCGAACGAACGCAGTCGGTCGCTGCACGCTGAGGCGACTGCGCGCAGAACGCTGTCGCCGGCCTGGTGCCCGTAGGTGTCGTTGACCTCCTTGAAGTGGTCGAGGTCGAACAGTACGAGCGATACGGGAGCATCGTAGCGGCGAGCCCGCTCCAGTTCGGCGGCGCTCAGCTCGAAGAAGTGCCGCCGGTTGAAGATGCCGGTCAGCGGATCGAGGCTGGCGAGCTCCTTGACGCGTTCAAAGAGCTCGATACGCTCGGTGATGTCGTGGAGGACGATGCTGCGTCCACCAAGCCGGCCGCGCGTGTCACGGACAGGACAGACGTCAAGGCTGAAGTGATGGCGAGAGCCGTCATGGTCCACCACTATCTCGGCGTCGGTCGTGCGCGGCGCGCGCAGCTGGTCGACCAAGTCAGGCTCGTCCGCCAGGATGACACTGACCGGCAGGCCTATGACGGCTGGGCACAACGCGGGCAGCAACCTGGCTGCCGCCGGGTTGAAGTCCGCCAGGTTGTCATGCGCGTCGAGGACGACGACAGGGTCGACCATGTGCTCGACGACCGCGTCGCGGGCCAGCGGCGCCAAGTCGAAGAGGCTGAACCGGAACAGCGCCAGCGCCATCAGCACGCCGGAGACCGCGAACGCGGCGGCAGTCGTGTTGTAGCCGGGGATGGGAGCCACGCCGCTGGCGTACATCCCCGTGGTGAGGACGGGCAAGACAGTGGCCGCCAGGAGCAGGGCACACTGCCAGCGGAGGCGACCTCGGGCGCGGCGTACGGCGTCGATGAGCAGGACGACGGCGGCGATGATGGCGACGAACGCGTACGGCTGCCAGACCCAGCGGTACCACGGACCGTAGTCGTAGAAGAGCATGGGTATCGGTGACTGGGCGGTCATGAGCGATGGAGTGCCGAAGAAGACCCCCAGCGGGTTGGTCCAAGCGAGCACGACGGTCGCTATCGGGATGGCCGAGAGGGCTGCCAGTGCCCACCGGGGCAGCTGTCGGCCGAGGTATGTCAGCACCATGGTGAGCCAGAGGAGCGGGACAGGAGCGATGCCGAGGAACTGGATCGTCGTCCACATCAGCTTGGCCTGGAGACTAGGCGTGGCCAGCTCGAGGGTGAAGCTGACCGTCCAGATCAGGGCGGCGACGATGGTCAGAGCGAAGGCTCCGCCCGCCGGTGCGTGACGGCCGCGCCAGGCGACCACGAGGAGGGCCAGAAGGACCGCACAGGAGATCAGCAAAGGGAGCTGATAGGGCGTGTAGACGAGCTGCAGGAGGTACCCCTTTCCCGCGACTGCATTGGACTCTGTAGACCGCGGCGGCCGCTACGCCTGGCGACGACCACGTCTCTGCACCTCCTATCGGGTCACCGACAGGTCCGGTTGAGAGCTGGACGGCCTATCTGGACAGGTGTTCTAGTGCCGGGCGTCCGAGGTCTCTGACGCTGTAGACTTGCCGTTCAACACCACAGGCATGGGAGGTGCCATGAAGGCCGAGCGAGGTCCCACCACCGCGCTCTACCCGGTACCGGTCGTCCTGGTGACGGCGGGCGAGGCGGAGACCGCTGACATCATCACCATCGCCTGGACGGGCACCGTCAACAGCGTCCCGCCGATGGTCTCGATAGCGGTGCGGAGCTCGCGCCATTCGTACGGCCTGCTTTGCAGTACCCGCGAGTTCGTGGTGAACGTGCCGCGGGCCGCTCAGGTCGAGACGGTCGACCTGAGCGGCACGGAGTCAGGGCGCGACGTGTGCAAGCTCCAGGACTACGGGCTCACGCCGTTGCCGGCATCCCACGTCGCGCCCCCTCTCATCGCCGAGTGCCCGGTGAACCTTGAATGTGTCGTGCGCCATCAGCTGCACCTTGGCTCGCACGAGCTGTTCCTCGGGGAGGTAGTGGCCGTCCACTACGACGAAACGGTG
>CAYMTC010000152.1:0-5292 GCA_964393265.1 uncultured Thermoleophilia bacterium | reverse complement strand
CAAGAGACCAACGAGGACATGATCGCTCACGACGAGGGCTGGGAACGCGGGCAAGAAGCATGACCGGGGTGCCCGACGCATCGCCCTCGGGGCGCCCGCTGGGTCAGGCTGTGCTGGCCGGCGGGCGCACCGGGCTGCGGACCTTTTGGGACATGGCGGTGGTCATGGTCCCAGCCTACTTCCTGGCGCTGCTCCTCGAGTACACCGGCGCCATCACGGCGCTCTCAGACTTGGCAGAGCCGCTGATGGGCATCCTGGGACTGCCTGGCAGCGCCGCCTTGCCGCTCCTGCTCGGGTTCCTCCTCAACCTCTATGCGGCGATCGGCGCCATGCAGGCGTTGCCGCTCAGCGGCGACCAGATCACGGTACTGGCTCTCGTCCTGCTCATAAGCCATAACCTCATCGTCGAGGGCGCGGTCGTCCAGCGTGCCGGCATGAGCGGAGTACTGTTCAGCCTCCTGCGGATGCTGGCTGGGTTCTCGGCGGGCCTCGTCGTCCATCTCCTGCTGGAGTTGCTCTGATGTGGCTGGCGGCGGATGCGGGTGGGGTGGGGGACTTCCTACGGGAGTTCCTGCTCGGCTCCTGGGAGCTGCTGTGGATGATGCTGGTCATCATCGTACCGATCATGGTCATCCTGGAGCTCACCGAGGGCACGCGGGCGTTCAAGAAGCTCACGCACGGCTGGGCGTACATCATGCGACCGCTGGGCCTCAGCGAGGAGACGGCAGCCGCTACATTGGTCGGGTTCTTGTTCGGGTTGGCGTACGGCGGCGGCGTGATCGTCCGCGACGCCCGTCGCGGCACGCTGGGCCGCCGCCAGATCTTCCTCATGAGCCTGTTCCTCAGCATGGTGCACGCAATCGTCGAGGACTCGCTGATACTCATCGCCGTCGGCGCCAGCGCTATCTGGGTGGTCGGGTTCCGCCTCGTGTGGGCGGGGCTGGTCACGCTGGTCATCGGCGCGGCGGCCACGGCGCTGGTGCGCTACCGCCGTGGCCGCAAGTCTTCTCCAGCGTCTCGCGACTGAGCGCTGCACGGGGGCTTGACCGTTGACAGGCGGCGCGGCCTATCATGGCGACGCCTCGTCCGCGTCGCCGCAGGGCGTCGCTGTCGCACCGAGGCAGAAAGGACTGTCAGTGAACATCGTGGCCAGCGTGACAGAGCTCATCGGAGGTACGCCTCTTGTACGCCTGAGCAGCATCTCGGACGAGACCGGCGCCCTCGTGGTGGGCAAGCTCGAGTCTGCCAACCCGGGGGGCAGCATCAAGGACCGCATCGCCCTGTCGATGATCGTCGCAGCCGAGGAAGAAGGCCGCATATCGCCAGGCCGTACTGCCATCATCGAGCCGACGAGCGGCAACACGGGGGTGGCTCTAGCCATGATCGGGGCGGCACGGGGATACCGAGTCGTCATCACCATGCCAGAATCCATGAGCCTGGAACGTCGCCGGCTGCTGGCCGCCTACGGCGCAGAGCTGGTGCTCACGCCGGCGGCCGAGGGTATGCACGGCGCCATCAGCCGCGCCGCCGAGCTGGCGGCCGCTCCCGATACCTTCATGCCGCAACAGTTCGAGAATCCGGCGAACCCCGAGGCCCATCGCATCACGACTGCCGACGAGATATGGCGCGATACGGACGGTACGGTCGATGTGTTCGTCGCTGCGGTGGGCACCGGCGGGACGCTCACCGGCGTCGGCCAAGCGCTCAAGCGGCGCAAGCCGTCCGTGCAGGTAGTGGCTGTCGAACCCGCCGAATCGCCAGTGCTCGCCGGGGGCAGGGCGGGCCTGCAGCGGATCCAAGGCATAGGCGCTGGGTTCATCCCCGACGTGCTCGACACCAGCGTGTGGGACGAGCTGCTGCACGTCAGCGCCGAGCAGGCGTTCGCCGCAGCGCGCGAGCTGGCACGTTCAGAGGGCCTGCTAGTGGGCATGTCCGCGGGTGCCAACGTGGTGGCCGCGGCCGAGGTGGCTCGCCGCTCGCATAGCCGCGGCGCCTGCATCGTCACCCTGCTCTGCGACAGCGGCGAGCGCTACCTCAGCACGGGGCTCTTCGATGTGCCCGAGGACTCCACCGACGGGCAGCCGGTGGGCTGCGTGACAGCGCAGACCGTCGGGGAACTGCACGCCGGGGGGTGACGGTGAAGCAACGCGCGACCGGGCGTACCGACGGCCTTGGTCAGGGTCTTCGGCAGCGGCCGCGCCCGGTGCCGGGAGGCCTGTTTTGAACCTGTCGGCTCAGGAACGGTCGCGCTACCTGCGCCAGCTCGTCATCCCCGAGGTGGGGGAGGGCGGTCAAGAGCGGTTACGCCGCGCCTCGGTGCTCGTCGTCGGCGCAGGCGGCCTAGGTTCGCCCTGCCTGTACTACCTGGCAGCTGCTGGGGTGGGTCGCCTAGGGATCGTCGACTACGACGTCGTCGATATCAGCAACCTCCAGCGGCAGATCCTCTACTCCACAGCCGATGTGGGGCAGCCCAAGACGAGCAGCGCCGCAGCCAGACTGCGTGCGCTGGACCCGAGCGTGGATGTCGTCGAGCACCGCGTGGTCCTGGGGCCGCACAACGTCCTCGATCTAGTGCGCTCCTACGACGTCGTGGTCACCGCGGTCGACGACCTGCGTACCCGCTTCCTCCTCAACGACGCCTGCGTCCTTACCGGCAGCACACTGGTCGAGGCGGCCATACTGCGGTTCGTCGGGCTGGCCATGACCATTCGTGGTGGCCAGACCGCCTGCTATCGCTGTGTGTTCCCGCGACTGCCAGACGAGGGGGACGCCGTCTCCCCGGCCGATGGCGGCGTGTTCGGACCGGTGGCCGGTGCCATGGGGTGCATCCAGGCGGCCGAAGTCATGAAGGTGATCATCGGCACAGGTCGACCGCTCTTCGATCGTCTGCTGCAGTTCGACGCTCTCACCATGAGCTTTGACGAGGTGGAGGTGCACCGCGACCCGTCTTGCCCCGTCTGCGGCGCCCATCCTTCCATCGGCGACGTTGCCGCGAGTGCGGCAGACCTCGGGCTGTGAGTCACCTCGAGGCATCTGGACCGCCGGACCGCGGCAGGGGCGGGACCCGTGGCCGAGGTACCCACGCTGGGCCTGTCGGGTCGCATCTCGATCCGTCCCTCGAGGCGGACTTGGAGCGGCTCACCAGGTGTCTTGAGCAGTACGACCGCGTCTGCGTCGCCGTCTCCGGCGGCTGTGACTCCAGCCTTCTTCTCGCCGTGGCCGTACGGGCGCTGGGGGTGCAGCGTGTCCTGGCCGTGACCGCGGTGGCGCCACTGTTCATCGACGAGGAGGTCGCGGCTGCCGGCGCCGTGGCTCGCGACCTCGGCGTGCAGCAGGTGATGGTCCAGACGCACCAGCTCTCGGACCCCCGCTTCACGGCGAACACGCCCGAGCGCTGCGCCTACTGCAAGGCGAGCATGATGCAGGCCCTGAAGGCTGCTGCGGAGCAGCACGGCTACGCGACGCTCATGGACGGGAGCAACGCCACCGATGTCCACGAGCATCGCCCCGGCCTGCAGGCGGCCTCGCAGGCGGGGGTCCGGCAGCCGCTGCGCGAGTGTGGTCTCGACAAGCCGCGCGTCCGGGCTTTCGCGCGCCGCCTCGGCGTACGCAACTGGGATCGCCCGCAGAACGCGTGCCTAGCGTCGCGTCTTCCCTACGGCGAGGCCATCACCGTGGAGAAGCTTGAGCGAGTCGCTGCTGCCGAGGCCGTACTGCATGAGCTCGGGTTCTCTCAGTGCAGGGTCCGTCACCACGGACCCCTGGCCCGTGTAGAGGTCGAGGCCTCTCGGATCGCAGAGGCGGTCCGCTTGCGTGAGCACATCGCACCGAGGTTGCTCGACCTCGGCTTCACCTACGTGACTGTGGACCTGGTGGGCTACCGGAGCGGCAGCCTGGACGAGACGCTGCCGGCAGACGAATAAGCTAAGCTTCCGGTGAGCCTCACCGGCCGTAGCCGTCGGCCGGTCGCAGCAGCTCCCCTATGGTGCACGCGTCGATGCTTCTCCGGCGCTACCTGCGGTACCGATGAAGGAGGTGATGGTCGTGATACGCAAGCTGACGGGTCTCGCCGCACTGGGGTCCGGCGTCTGTCTCGCGCTGTCTCGCAAGGGGCTCGGGTATCGCGCCATCACCATCATCCGTGAGGACATCAAGGCGGTGCAGGAGCGCGACCCCGCCGCCACCAACGCGCTCGAGATCCTCACCTCGTACTCGGGGCTGCACGCGCTCTGGTTCCATCGCTTGGCGCACAAGCTGTGGCGTGCCCACGTCCCGCTGCTGCCACGCTGGATCTCGCAACTCAGCCGCCTCGTCACCCAGGTCGAGATCCATCCAGGCGCCCAGATAGGGCACAGTCTGTTCATCGACCATGGCGCTGGCGTCGTCATCGGAGAGACCACCCAGATCGGCGACAACGTCACGCTCTACCAAGGGGTGACACTGGGCGGCACTGGCAAGGAGACCGGCAAGCGCCATCCCACCTTGGGCGACAATGTGGTCGTAGGGGCCGGCGCCAAGGTGCTGGGCTCTGTGAAGATCGGCAGCGACGCCAAGATCGGTGCCGGAAGCGTGGTCGTGCAGGACGTGCCGCGGCGGTCCACCGTGGTGGGTAACCCCGGCCGCCCGGTGCTGGTGGACGGGGCCAGGGTCGGCATACCAGACATCGACTACCGCCACCTGCCGGACCCCGTCGCCGAGGCCATACGTTGCCTCGTGGCGCGCATCGTCGAGATGGAGAACGAGCTGGACGAGATCCATCCCGACCGTGGCGAGCGGCGCCGCAAGGCGGTAGAGGAGGCCGAGAGCGTGCTCGAGGAGCTGTTGGGGTTCGAGCACGGCGCCGGCATCTGAGCGGACCGCACCTGCGGTAGATGCAGAAGACGACATGGGGGGCGGAGAGTCTCAGACTCTCCGCCCCCCTCGTTCACTCCTCGCCAGGCGCGTCGGTGTGGGCGCCCGGCTTCGGCGTGGCCGACTGGCGTGAGCCGCCGACCGTCAGTGGCCGCCGCTCGTGGTCTTCAGGATGGTGCCGCCGGTGCCTACGATGTAGACGTTGTCCGTGTCGGCGGCCTTCACGTCGAGCAGCGCTTCGTCGGGCGCGACCCGGGCGCGCAGCCGCCAGGTCGCGCCGCCATCGGTGGTGTACAGGTACAAGCCGTCCTGGCCGACGGCCCACCCATGGTCGGCATCCGCGAAGTCGATGCCCAGCAGGGCCTGCTCAGGCAGGCACAGGTGGTCGGAGGGTATCTGGGCGCGCCAGGTGCGGCCACCGTTGCTGGTGGCGAACACGGC
>CAYMTC010000151.1:1975-5292 GCA_964393265.1 uncultured Thermoleophilia bacterium | reverse complement strand
GTCGCCCACGTCGCCCATGACGACCAGAGCGCGGCGGCCGAGGTCGCACACCTGTTGGGCCACCACTTCACACTGGTCCTGTCCCGCGAAATCGTTGATGGCAACGTCGGCGCCGGCAGCCGCCAGCGCGAGGGCGATGTCGCGGCCTATGCCGCGGCCGGCGCCGGTCACCAAGGCCACGGCGCCGTCAAGGTCGATCGTCGTGCTCATAGAGAGGTACCTCCCCCACGAGGCCGCTCCGGACGCGCAGCCGACTGCGCAGCGGCCTCTTCTTGCGTGACTGCCTGCCCGGCCACTTCTGGCGACCGCTCCAGCCACTCTGATGCCTCCAACTGGGCGAGCGTGGCTACGTCACCCACCCGCGCGACGCTCGCCTCCGGCACTATACGCCGCACGAGGCCGCTGAGGACGGCGCCGGGCCCCACTTCGAGAAACGCGTCATAGCCCGCGGCGGACAGGGCACGCACTGACTGGGTGAACCGCACCGGCGCCGTGACCTGCTGACACAGGAGCTCTGCGAACGACACCCGCGCGTCGGGTGCCGCGCTACAGCCGTCCTCCAGTGCCACCGCCGACACAGAGAAGAACGACGGACGCGGCGCCGACCAGGAGACGCGCTGCAGCGCGTCTCCCAGCTCCTGCGCCGCCGAGACCATCAGCGGCGTATGAAAAGCCCCGCTCACCTGCAGCGGGACCACCTTTCGCGCACCGGCCTCCTGCGCCCTGCGCTCGAGATCCAGAAGGCCTGCCTTGGTGCCGCTGACCACCACCTGACCCGGGCAGTTGTAGTTCGCCGGCCAGACTCCCCCGATGTCCGCACAGATGCCTTCCACCGTGTCGTCATCGAGGCCGAGTACGGCGAGCATGCCACCTGGCTCGTTGCCCGCCGCCGCCTGCATGGCTGCACCTCGGCGATGGACCAGGTCCGCCGCCACGGCGAACTCGACGGCGCCGGTGGCCACCAGCGCCGAGTACTCACCCAGGCTGTGCCCCAGCGCGCAGTCGAAGCGCAAGCCACGGTCCGCGAGCAGGCGATACACCGCTACCGAGCACGTCAGCAGCGCCGGCTGGGTCACGTCCGTGCGAGCCAGCCGCTCAGCCGGGCCACTGAAGCAGACGTGGGCCATGTCGAGGCCTGTCGCGGCGCTGGCCTCCGCGAACGTCCGCCTGACGGTCTCATGGTCGTCATACAGGTCAGCGAGCATCCCCACCGACTGAGAGCCCTGCCCGGGGAAGACCAGCGCCCTCATCGCGTGACCTCCGCCGATCCGGACACCAGACCCTGCGTCGCCGCGTCGTTCGGCGCGAGGTCCCACGTCGTCGTGACAGCGCCCCAGCTGAGGCCGGCACCGAACCCGACCAACAGCACACGGTCGCCGGGGCGCAGCATCTCCTTCTGCATCGCCTCTGCCAGACACAGGGGTATTGACGCACACGAAGTGTTGCCGAAGCGCTCTAAATTCGTGAAAACACGGTCCGGTGCTACGCCGAGACGCCGCACAGCCGAATCGATGATGCGGCTGTTGGCCTGATGCGGCACGAAGAGATCGACGTCGTCCACCGAGAGTCCCGCCAGATCGAGCACTCGCTGGCAGGACTCAGCGACCGTACGTGTGGCGAAACGGAAGACCTCGGGGCCGTCCATCTTCAAGAAGTGGAGGCGGTCCCGCACCGTCGCGTCTGAGGCGGGCAGCCGAGCGCCGCCGGCTGGCATGTTCAACGAGCCGACGCCGGAGCCGTCGTTGCCGAGGTCGAAGACCATGCTCGTGGCCTCGTCACCCGGCTCCAGGACGACCGCACCGGCACCGTCGCCGAAGAGCACACAGGTGCGGCGATCGTCCCAGTCAAGCCCGCGCGAGACGGTCTCGGCGCCCACCACGAGCACCCTCCGATACATGCCGGAGGCGATGAACGACGACCCACACGCCAGCGCGTACATGAAGCCGGTGCAGCCTGCTTGCACGTCGAACGCGCCGGCGGAGTGGGCTCCGACGCGCTCCGCCACGATCGCCGCCGTCGCCGGGAAGACCATGTCAGGGATGAGGCTGGACGAGATGACCAGGTCCACATCGGAACCGTTCGCTCCCGCGCACTGCAGAGCACGGGTCGCAGCGTGCGTGCCCAGGTCGCTTGGCGCCTCCGCGGCTGCGGCTATCCTGCGCTCACCGATGCCGGTCCGCGAGCGGATCCACTCATCTGAGGTATCGAGGAACTGCGAGATGTCGTCGTTGGTGAGCACACGCTGTGGGACGTGGACACCCACGCCGGCGATGCGCACACCGGTGAGGCGACCTCGCACCGGCGGCGTCCCCGCGAGCGCGGCGGGCCCCGTCACTGGGCGCCGCCGTCATTGGCCGCGTGCATACTCGGCTGACCCTCTGTAGCAGCTTGCACATCGGCCAGCGCGAACATCAGCTCGCCGCGACAGACCATGTCGCCGTCTACCGTGGCCAGGGCCTTGCCACGCCCCACGTCGGCGCGCATGGCGGCCATCTCACAGCGCAGCTCCAGGACATCGCCGGGCCGTACGATGCGCTTGAACCGCACCTTGTCTATACCGGCAAAGAGGATGAGCTTGCCGCCGGAGCCAGGCCGCGTGAGTGCGGCGATGGCGCCTACCTGCGCCAGGGCCTCGACGATCAGCACCCCCGGCATGACCGGGTTGCCCGGGAAGTGGCCCTGGAACCAGACCTCTTCGGGCCGCACCAGTCTGCGGGCTAGGCAGCTGACCCCGGGCTCCAGCTCGACCACCTCGTCGACGAGGAGGAACGGTGCACGATGGGGAAGCACCGCCTCGATAGCCTGGCGGTCCATCAGGACTCCGCTGGTGTCACTCATGCGGCTGCCTCCCGTCCCCGGCGTTGGTGACGCGCTTGTAGGCCTACGGCGACGGCCACACCGACCGCCGCGGTCGATGCCAGCCCCGCCTGCACTGCCCGGCTGCGGCACGCCCGGCCGGCGACACCCATCGTGTGTCGGCTGGCGGCGCGCCACGCGGCAGTGCTCGCGCGCCGCGCCGAGTCACGCAGACCCTCCAGCCGTGCTCCTTCGGCAGCCTCCACGGCCTGGAGCACACGTTCCGCCAGACCAGGTGGTGTCTCGAACTCCACCGTCCTCACCTCTGCGAGCGCCTGCTGGACCACATCCGGCTGCCTCGCCACATCTCGGCTCCCCGACACGGTCCCCGCGCCACGCCGTCGCGTCGCTTTGCTGGCGTCCTGCATGTCGTCCTCCATCGCTGTACGCTGCTCCCGGGCCCAGGGCCGTAGGACCTCATGCGCCATCGGCTGCAGCGCTGTCCTCAGTCTGCGCACTCG
>CAYMTC010000151.1:0-1875 GCA_964393265.1 uncultured Thermoleophilia bacterium | reverse complement strand
GCTGGCTTCCGTACCAGCCACCTCGGCGAGCCACGCCTCATCGGCATCGGCCAACGCTGCCACCAGCGCTCTGCGACCGCGGTGCACGGCCGCTTTGAGCGTGCCCACCGGTCGACCGAGCAGCTGTGCCATCTCGTCGTACCCAAGGCCGTACACCTCGCGCAGCACCAGCGGCTTGCGCAACGCCGGTCGCAGCGCGCCCATCGCCGCAAGCACGGTCCGGCACCGTTCGGCCTGCTCGTGCGTCAGCTCAGGCCCCGGTGAGAACCGCGGCGGGCCGACGTCCGCCGACAGATCACTAGCGCGGCCTCTAGCCCGCCGGCGCCGCCTGTGGTCCACGGCCGCACTGATCGCGACCCGGTAGATCCAGGTGGCGAAGGACGCCTCCCCGCGATACCGCCGCAGGCTGCGGAACACCCGCAAGAACGCTTCCTGCGCGGCGTCTTCGGCCTCGGTCCGGTCGCCGATGATGGTGTAGGCGACCGAGTACACGAGGCCCTGGTAGCGCTCGACGACAGCCTTCCAGGCGTCGCGGTCGCCCTCAGCTGCGCGTGCGACGACAGCGGGCGCAAGGTCCGGGGTCCGGGCCGAGAGCGCGCGAGTATCACCGGCGAAGGCGCCCGGCGGGTCGGCCTTGGACGCTTCCCTTGCCCACTCGCCATCATTGGAGCAGCGCGACTCACTCTGAGTGTTAGACGTCATCTGTCCGAGAAAGGTTGCATCGCCACAGTCCATCGCTGGGGCAGGCTGCCATACTACCTGCTGCCCGGCCCAGGTCGGCAGACCTCCACCGCAGCGGTGGCAGCCCCTGCGCACTTGTACGGAGCATCGCAGCGGCCGGCGACCCAGGGGCGAAGCCCCCCGCAGAGCGAGTATGCTCAGCCAGCACAGACAGCGGCGGCCGGCATCCATGGCGGCCGCCGTACACCCTAGAGCCACACGCCCATGAGGACATTCGCGCGTATCCTCGGTCTGCTGCGAGGCTATGGCGGCCTCCTGGCCGCCGGCTTCCTGTTCGCCCTTGCCCAGATGGGGCTCAGCCTCAGCATCCCGCGTCTCACACAGTCGGTGATCGATGAGGCCCTCCTGGCCGGAGAGACTGGCCAGCTCTATGTCTACGGGTCGATCCTCCTGGGAGTGGGTGTGGCCCGCTCGCTGGTGGCCGTCGGCCGACGCCTCACGACCGGCAAGGTCAGTCTGGCGATCGAGTACGACCTGCGTGACCGCGTTTGGCGCCACCTGATACACCAGCCATACGCGTACTTCGACCGATGGCCCACGGGTCAGCTGATGTCCCGCCTCACGAGTGACATCCAGAACGTCCGCATGTTCCTCGGATACGGGCTCATCTTCTTCTCCGCTAACCTCTTCGTGATGGTCGCTGTCGCGGTGCTGCTGGTGACGATCGACTGGCAGCTGGCGCTGATCTCCCTGGCCTTCGCCCCGTTCTTGATGCTGGCCACCACACGGTTCGGACGGCGGCTGCAGCCCGTGCTCCGCGACGTGCAGCAGAAGGTCGCGGACGTCACGGCAGCCGCAGAGGAGAACGTCGTGGGCAGCCGCATCGTCCGCATCTTCGCCCGCGAGGAAGAGGAGCTGACGAAGTTCAGTGCGCGCAGCATGGCCGTGCTCGAAGCGAGTGTCGCTGCGGCCCGGCTGCGCGCGGTCTACATCCCGCTCATCACCTTCTTGCCCAACGTCGCCGTTGCCGTGTTGTTGTACTACGGCGGCCGCCAAGTCGTCGCTGGTGACTTGTCTCTCGGGGCTCTGGTGGCCTTCTACAGCTACCTCATGCTGCTGATCTTCCCGGCACAGATGATCGGCTGGCTCGCGGGCCTTGCGCAGCGCGCTATCGCCTCGGCCGACCGGGTCTAC
>CAYMTC010000150.1:1483-5354 GCA_964393265.1 uncultured Thermoleophilia bacterium | reverse complement strand
ACCAGATGACGCGATCGCCATCGAGGGCGATCGCCGGTCCTACAAGCCACTGCTGCCGGCTGGCGACCTCGACGATCGTCTCTGCCGTGGTGCCCGGGACCTCGGCAGCGTTGATGCTCTGTGGCTGGCTCCAGACGAGCCAAGGACGGCGGAGCGTGAGCTCGCTGTCGGTGAACATCGGGTGCTGCGCAGCGCCGACGTCGATTGTCGTGGGAGCACCGTCCGCCAGTTCGGCCACCTGCAGGTCTGCCTCCACCTGTAGGCAGGAGTCGCTCGTCTGTGGATCGGTGCGCAGGCTCCACCAGGCGACCAGGTCGCCGTCGACGATTGGCGCCCAGCCCCACGTGCCGGGGACCAGGAACTCTCTCCGTTGCCCCGTGCGCAGGTCGAGTGCCGTGACCGGAGCCTCGAAGACGTGCTCGTCGGCCTCATCGGGATCGGGATACTCGCACCAGACTACCCAGTCGCCGGCGAGGGCGGGCGCTTCGACGATGCGTGCTCCCTGTGTCAGGCGCCGTTCCTTGCCGGTCGTCAGGTCGACACAGTAGAGGTCTGTCTCGCAGCCGCCCGCCAGCGGTGTGGGATCGTCGCGGCCGTCCAGCCAGACGACCCAGCGGTCCGAGATCAGCGGATGGAGTTTGACACTCCTGGAACTGGCGATGATGCGTCCCCTGCCGGCATCGAGATCAAAGGCTTTCAGCGTGCTGTCGGTGTCCATGCGACCGACGCGCTGGTTCTCGACCCACACGACCCAGTGCCTGCGGCCTGTCTCGTCGCCGTTGGTCGCAGGCGAGGCAGGCGTCTTCTCTGCGCAGGCGCCAAGATATGGGCTCAGGGCCGTGAGCGCCAAGAGTGCGAGGACGTACGCGTTGCGTCGCGAGGCGAGGCGGTCAACGCGCTGCCGAAGCCTTCCCACGGTGATCTCCCAGTCCGCTTCTCATCATCATACTATGATTTATCGTTTCGTTCGATGGTCCTTGCCGCAACGTGACCATCGCGACGATGACTGCTGATTCCGGTCGAGCCTGGCCGGTCAGCACTGGCGCGCATCGTGAAAAGGGGGCCGCCCTGCTTGGCAGGGCGGCCCCCTTTTCGTACACATCTGGCCATTCCGTTGGGAACGGCCGGCGGTCTGATTGGTCGGTCTTACTTCTCTCGCTTGAAAGGCCACGCCATGACGCCGCCCTCCATGACCTTGACGTTCGTCCAACCGTGACCATGCAGCAGACGAGCTGCTTCGTAGCCGCGGAGTGAGATCTTGCAGTAGCAGATGATTTCTGCGTTCTTGTCCTGCGGTACCTCGTTGAGACGGCCGCGCAGCGCGCCGAGCGGGATGAGCATCTCGCCGACGCCCAGGCGCATGAGCTCGTACTCGTCGGGGCCGCGGACGTCGATGAGCGTGACGGGTTCGCCCTTGTCCAGCTTCTGCTTGACGTCCGTGGCGGAGATGCCCTGCATGTAGCCCACGAGCTTGTTGTGCATGATGTGAGCGGTGGCGATGGCGTGGTCGATGGCGAGCGAGAACGGCGGAGCGTAGGGAAGATCGGCGTTCATCATGTCGTCGACCGTGAGACCGCCCTGGATAGCGATGGCCCACTGCGCGATCTGCTTGGAGACGTCGCCAGGGCCCACACACTGTGCGCCCAGGAGCTTGCCGTCCTTGCGGTTGACTATCAGCTTGGTGACGAGGAGCTTGCCATCCATGAAGCCCGGCTTGTCCGGACTGGCGTTGATGACGGTCTCGATATCGTTGAACCCGGCCTCACCGGCGGCGCGCTCCGAAAGGCCGGTGGAGCCGGCACCGAAGTCGAAGACCTTGCAGATGCCCGTCTGCACGGTCCCGGGGAACATGGGGCTTACGCCTGACGCCAGGTGAGAGCCGGCGACCCGGCCCTGGAGGTTCGCGAGGTCGCCGTAGGGGGCCAGCGTCTTGCGCCCGGTGATCCGATTCACAGTCTCCACGCAGTCGCCGACGGCGTAGACGTTGGGGTCAGATGTCTGCATGTACCCGTTGACGGTTATGCCGCCTGTCTCGCCGATTTGGAGGCCAGCCTCGCGGGCCAGCTTGGTGTTCGGGCTTACACCGATAGCGACCACGGCGAGCTCACACGGCAGCTCGGCGCCGTTCTGCAGCTTCACGCCGACGAGCTTGCCGTCCTGGCCAAGGAACTCTGCCAGCCCATTCTCAGTGATGACGTTCGCATCCTTGCTTCTGACGTGGTCCTCGACGAGCAGTGCGAGCTCGCGGTCGAGGAACGTCAGCAGCTGCGGCAGGAGCTCGATGACGGTGATGTGCACGCCGGCCAGCTGGAGTGCCTCGCACGTCTCGATGCCGATGAGTCCCCCGCCTATGACTACGGCGCGGGTGATCTTCTTCTCGTCAGCGATTTTGCGCAGGTAGTCGGCATCGTCCATGCTCTGGAGCGTGGTGATGCCGTCGAGGTCGTGGCCTGGCACCGGCGGCAACTTGGGGTTGGCACCCGTGGCGATCACCAGCTTGTCGTAGGGGACGTCTTCAGTGGCGCCGGTGGCAAGGTCCCTGACGGCGATGGTCTTAGCGGCGCGGTCTATGCGTACCGCCTCGGTTCTGGTACGCGCTTTGATGTTCTTTGCGTTGAGGAAGAACATCGGGTCGCGGACCACACCGGTGGGGGTGCAGAGGAGCATGTTCCGGTCATCGAAGCAACCGCCCACGTAGTACGGGTAGCCACACGACGCCATGGACAGGTCCGCGTCGCGCTGGATGACGGTGATCTCGGCGTCCTCAGCCATGCGGCGGGCTCTGGCGGCTGCCTTGGGGCCCGCCGCCGAGCCGCCGATGACTACGATCTTCTTGGGGTCAGGCATCGTGGTTTCCTTTCGCGTATACAGGGCTCTTCTGCGATAGACGGATGTTCTCTGTCGTCTGCGTTGTACTCCGCGTAGCATGTGCCGCGTCGGCGTTTTGGGGTCGCGGGTCCTCCTCGAGCATCTGGACGATCCGGCGGACTCGAGCGTCGACGACCGCGTAGCAGGTCCGTACACCTTCCTTGCGCGGTCGGAGGATGCCTCGATCCTGGAGCACTCGGAGGTGCTGGGAGACGGTGGACTGGGGGATGCCTAGGCGCTCGACAATGCGACTCACGTTGCACTCGTCACGCATGAGGTTGCGGACCATCTCAAGGCGCACCGGATGACCCAGTACCTTGAGGATGCCGCTAGTCTCGACGTAATCCACGTTCTGCTTCTGGGCGGCTCGCACACATGCGTGAACAAGCATATAGCACTGTATCTGCATATTCAAAATATGCGATGCTTCGCCATGCGTCAGCCGCACGATCGCGATGTGAGCGATTCAGGGGCGCCTACAAACGGTCATAGGCGGCAGCCGCGAGCTCTCCATGACGGTAGGTACGGCGAGCCATCGCGGCGCCGCGTTGCGTCGGTCTCCCGCGACACAGTGCCGTTGCGGTTGGACGTCGCGCCGGAGTGCGCGTAGACTACGTCGGCTCCTCAAGGGGCAGCGGCATCTCCGCATGCGTCTTTGGCGGTCCGCCGCGGTCCTTGGAGAGCAGGCTGCACGTGATACGCGCCCGTCCTGGCTGCCACAGCCACAGAGCGGGCCCTAGACCGAGAGGACGACCATGGCAAGCAGAAAGGCAAAGCCGCGCGCGCAGAAGAAGGGGCGCCCGCACGATCCCGCGCGTCGTCGGTACTGCTCGTTCTGCAAAGAGAAGGTCGCCGAGGTCGACTACAAGGACATCCCCAGCCTGCGCCGCTTCATCAGCGAGCGCGGCAAGATCAAGTCGCGCCGTGTCAGCGGCGCATGCCGGCTGCACCAGCGGCAGATCGCCGCGGCGGTCAAGCGGGCACGGGAGATGGCCCTGCTACC
>CAYMTC010000150.1:0-1473 GCA_964393265.1 uncultured Thermoleophilia bacterium | reverse complement strand
CGCTGAACCTCGCGCGTCGAACCGCCTCTCAGGGCGGCTGCTGATCCTCACTCGGCCAGCCGCTTCTCACCGCGGCCGCTGAGCTTCACCGCGTCGCCTGGACAGTGCGCGTCCGCTGACCATCACCGGTTCGCCTGAGCGTTGCGCGGACGGCTGGTGCCGCGGCCACTGACCTTCTGCTTGCCGCCCTCTCTTGCCGTGTCGGCTAGGCTCTTCCCGGGGTTCGCTCGTCTTCGTCCGGCGGCGCTACCCTGACTGCGCCGCTGGCCTGTGCCGCTCCGTCGATCTGGCCAGTCGAGGCGGCCGCAGCGGGCGAGGGCAGTGTGGCCGCTCGGGGTCGAGCAGTCGCAGCCACGGATCCCAGGAGAACGAGGGGAAAGCCTACCGCCATGCCGACAGTGAGCGGCTCATCGAGCAGGGTCACACCTAGTGCGACAGCCACTGCTGGGTTGATGTAGGCCACCACTGTGGAGCGCGCCGGGCCAGCCTCGCGGATGAGGCGGAAGAACAGGACGAAGGCCAGGGCCGTACACACTACCGCAAGAAAGGCGATGGCGGTGGCTGCCTTCGCTGAAAGGTCGCGCGGCGGTGCAAGGATGGCGAGGGGCGAGTACACCAGGGCCGTGAAGGCGAGACCCACGGTGACCACGGCCACGCTGGGCACTTCGACAAGGCGGCGGCTCACGATGAAGGGCGCCGAGGCATAGCAGACGGCTACGATCGCTATCTCCAGCAGCGCTCGTGGATCAAGGGTGCCCAGGTCCAGCCCCACGAGGGCGGCGACGCCGGCGAAGCCAACGAGTAGGCCGAGCACCCGGCGGACGCTGAAGAGCTCGGGCGGACGGCTGAAACGCGCCAACAAGGCGCCTATGAGGGGCACGGTCGCCACGAGCAAGCCCGCCATGGAGCTGGAGAGGCGCTGCTCGGCGTGCGAGAGCAGCAGCCAGGGCACGGTGATCTCGGTGACGGTGAACGCCAGCACCCAGGGCCAGTGGGCAAGAACGGCGCGCAGTCGCCCATGGCGCAGTGCCAGCGGCAGGAGGAGGAGGGCCGCTGGCGCGGTGCGCAGCACTACCAACGTGGCCGGGGCCATCTCCTGTACGGCGACGCGGATGAGCAGGTAGGGGATGCCCCAGATGATGCTCAGTGCGGCGAACAGCACCCAGCCTTGGCGGCTCATGCGTGCCCCGGGGATGTGCGCGGCTCGGGAGTGTGGCGATGGAAGGTGGGGGCGACAGTGATCCCGCTGTGCGCCGGGTGCAGGTCGGGGGCCCTCTGCGTGGCCGTGAGCGCACGCAGACGTGTGGCGCCGTGGTGTCGAGCGAGGGTCGTGGTCATGGCAGCTGTCGCCTCCGGTCTCGTTGACCTTACGCTACCAGAGCCGCGCATGACCTCGCTTCACGCTGCCTGCTCTTGGACTAGTCTTTGAAGAGCGGAAGGATGTCTTTGAACTCCGGTGTGCCGGCGCGGCGC
>CAYMTC010000149.1:0-5356 GCA_964393265.1 uncultured Thermoleophilia bacterium | reverse complement strand
TCAGACGTGTGCTCTTCCGATCTCGTCGAGGACCACACCTGCCTTGCTGACGAGCGCCCTGACACTGGCCTCCATCCCGTGGTCGCCCCGTGCCGAACAGGGGTCGAACACGACAGCATCGGAGAAGGAGCTGCTCGGGACGTTTTCTACGGAGGCCGCGAGCAGCTCGTAGAGCGAGAGGCGGGGGATCTCTGGCAGGAACAGGCCGACAAGGTTCGCACAGGTCGCGCAGGCGAACACCAAGGTCGGCTCTCCAAGCTCCTGCCAGGTCTGCGTGAGTGCCGTCGCGTTGGCCCGTACCCGCGCCTCATCCCCCGCCCAGTACGCCGGCGCGCCGCAGCAGCCCAGGATGATGCCGGCACCATGGTGCTCGCTCAGATACGCGTACGACTTGAGCACGTAGTCTGGGTCCGCCGCGCCGAGCTGACAGCCGGGATAGAACGCATACTCGCAGGTCTCCTTGCCCTTGGCAGCCGAAGCGAACGCCCCATCGGTAGTGGCGAAGTCCATCTCGCGTAGCCAGAACTCGTGTAGTGCGCTGGGGTGGACACCGGCGCTCATGCGAGCCGCACGGGAGAACCGCAGGAGGCCGCCCATGTCCACCCCCTCGGGGCATACGGACGTGCAGTAGCCGCAGATGTTGCAGGAGTAGACCTCCCGCGTCACGGTGCGAACGGAGAAGGGCGGATTGACTTCCATGTCGGCGTGCACCCGCGTCGCGATCATGTGGGGGTCTTTGCGGAAACGCCTCAGCATCTCGCAGCCGACGAGGCAAGCGTCGCAGTCGCACTGCAAGCATCGTGTCGCCTCCAGCACCGCCTCCTCGCGGCTGTACCCAGAGGGATCGGCAGCTTCGACGCGCGGTACCGAAGTCGCCCCGGGATGCACCAGGTAGCGGTCGCACTTCGACTGGTCGTAGTCACCGTACGGACGCACGGCTCTGCCCGTCTGGAGGAAACCCTCTATGGTCTTGGATGCCTGCAGGCCTTGAGCGATGCCCTCCATCAGCGTGGCCCCACAGAGCATCCCGCCGGCAAACAGCCGGGGCAACGACGTGGTGAACAGGTGGGCATCCCAGTCTGCGAGGACACCGAGTGGGTCGCCGCCCGCTCCCGTGGCTACGTACACCGCCTCGAAGTCCGCAAGCCCGTCTAGGCACCGCACCATCGTGCCATACCGGAAGTCGATCTCCGTGCCGGACAGCTGCAGGGCGATGTCGGCTTCGAACTCCGCGAAACGGGGGTGCGACCGCAACACGCCGCCCCAGCCGTCCTGTCTCTCGAAGACGGTCACCGCGTATCTCTTCTGGGCCAGGTCAAGCGCACAAGACAGACCTGCGGTGCCTGCTCCCACCACAGCCACGCGCTGGTCCTTGGGCGGCACAGCGTAGTACTGCGGTGCGCAGTCCTTTGCGTATCTGAGACAGGCGACCTCGAGATCGCGCACGCTGATCGCCTCGTCGCCCAGCAGCGTGCGCTGGCAGTGGTCCCTACACGGTTGGTCGCAGAGAGCGCTCACGATCGCCGGGAAGACGGTGGCGTCGCGCAGGGCCTTGTGGGCCGCCGTCCACCTGCCCTTGCTCACCTTCTCCATGAGGGAGCGCACATCCAGGCGGAACGGGCATGCGTACGAGCAGGAGGCAGGCTCTCCGCGAAAGCACCTCGAGGTGTAGGCAGTGGCTTCCTCAGGTCTCAACGACCGTCCACCCCTCCGGTCGGCCGTTTCTCGGGACACGGCACGGATCGCGCCGACTTGCTGTCCCGCCGCTGCAGACCGAGAGTCAGCGCGATCCGTGCCACTTCACGTGAGCTCTGGTGGAAGAGACACGCCCGCCCTCTACAGCGGGTTGGCCTTGATCATCTCCAGCTCCTCCTCGAAGTCGCTACCGAGGAAGTACTTGGGCGGGGTCAAGTCCTCTCCACGCTGCTTGGCTTCCCACCCAGCCTTGACCTTGTCGGGAGTGGCAGGCAGGGCGTAGATGCGGACCCCGCACGCGTTGTTGATGGCGTTGATCACCGCCATGTGGTTGCAGCTCTGGAAGACCTCGGAGCACCCCGAGGAGCCATGTGGTCCGGCCCTACGAGGCGTCTCGAGGAACTGCAGGGTGATGTCGTCCGGGACGACATCGATGGTGGGTGTGCCGCACCCGACCATGCTGCCGTGCTTGTCCGTCGCCTCGTACTCCTCGCTGAGCGCGAAGCCGATGGAGTGTTGGATGCCCCCATAGGCCTGACCCTGCACAGCCAGCAGGTTGCCGACGGTGCCGACATCGCCGGCCCAGTGGAACCGCAGGACCCGCACCTTACCGGTGCCCACGTCGACCTCGACTTGGGCGACGTTCACGCCGTACATGTAGGTAGGCATCCGCTCGCCTTGGCCGGTGTTCGGGTCCAGCGCCCCGAGGCCGATGTTGAACTGGTCGTAGTGCCCGACATACTTGGTGGGGATGCCCTCGGCGACCAGCTCCGCGTGAGTGCGGTAGCTACCGTCTTCCTTGCGCATGGCGTCCAGCAGCTTGTTCGCGGCATCGATGGTCGCGTTGCCCGCCATATAGTGGGAACGACTGGCGGCAGCCATCCCGGTATCCGGGCACGTCTTGCTGTCGTTCATCACCAGGCGCACCTGGCTCGCCTTGACGCCGAGCGGAGCGAGCGCCTTCACAGCATGGGTCAGCGCGCCGATATCGCCGCCCTGGCCCATCTCCTCCCAGGAGTTGTAGTGGGTGAACGTGCCATCCGCGTTCAGCTCTAGAGCGACCTCGCTCGAGTCCCACATGCCGATGGTGACGATGAACCCGCCCATGCTGATGCCGACACCGACATGCCTGCCCTGTGCCCTGGCCGCCTCGGCCTCGGCCTTATACTCGTCGTACACCGGCTTCGCCATCTCCAGCAGAGTCGGGTACACGTACTCGGTGTACGGGACACTGTTGATGGTGAGATCGCCCGGCCTTGCGGCGTTCTTGTAGCGGAACTCCCACGGATCGATACCTGCCTTCTCGGCACACAGATCGATCATCGCCTCACTGGTGGTCGAGATCTGCGGAGAACCGTACCCGCGGTAGGCGATCTCGAACGAGAGGTTCGACGAGCCGCCACGAGCGAGAGCTCTCACGTTAGGGATGTCGTAGCCGTGGAACGCGATGGAGACGAGATTCCCGAGGATGACCCCGGCGCCGTTGGCGTACGCGCCGTGATCGAGAGCGATGTCGTATTCGGCCGCGATGATCTTCCCGTCCGCGTCGCAGGCGATCCTGCCGTTGGAGAAGGAGGCCGCCCGCTTGCCGGTCACATGGTTGAACTCGTCGTAGCTGAGAGTGAGGCTGACAGGCATGTCCAGATTCTGGACGGCCGTGACAGCCAGCGCGAAGGTGAGCGACCCCACGGTGTAGCCGAACGACCCACCGACGTAGTTGAGGATCATCCGGATGTTCTCTTTGGGGATGCCCGTCGCCATGGCGATGTTGTCCCTGTTCTCTGTGAGGGACTGACACTTGGACTGCAGCGTCATCATGCCGTCGACCCCCCAGTACGCCTGGAGGGTGTCGGGCTCGATCGGCAGGTGGGGCTCATGCTGGGAGTGGAAGCTGCCCTCGGCGACGACGGGGGCATCCTCGAACAGGTCAGCGGTGTCCTCGCCTTTGAGGACGACCTGCTCCATGTAGAAGTTGGGCAGGGTCTCATGGATCTGGATGGCGTTGGGCATCGCTGCTTCGACGTAGGTCATGTAAGCCGGCAGGACCTCCAACTCCTGCTTCACCTTCTTGGCCGCCGCGCGGGCGTGCTCCCGCGTGTCGGCGGCGACCAGAGCCACCACGTCCCCGCGCCTGCAGATCTTCTTACCAGCGATGACCGGCGACTCCGTGATCCCTTTGCCCTTCTGACGAGCACAGAAGGCGGGCGAGGCCATGTTGTTGCTGCCCTTCACGTCCTTTGCGGTCATCACCTTGATGACGCCCGGCATCGCCTCGGCTTCTGAGGTGTCGATATCGATGATGGTGGCGTGAGAGACCTCCGCCAGCACGACCGCAAGGTGAGCGGTCTCGCCGGGCATGTGGAGAGCGACGTCGTCGCCGTAGTCCGCGAGGCCAGTCACCTTGGCAAGCGCGGTCGGCCTGGGGTGTTTGGAGCCGTAGATCTCCTTCTCGCCCTCGAAGTCGTAGGTGATCTCCTCCATCGTCGCTTCACCGCGCAAGACCTTGGCGGCCGCCATCACGGCGTCCACGAGGGGCTTGTAGCCGGTGCAGCGGCAGATGTTGTGGTGCTTCTTGAACCAGTCGCGCACCTCCTGACGGCTAGGCGACTGGTTCTCGGACAGCAGCCCGAAGGCTGAGACGATGAAGCCCGGGGAGCAGAAGCCACACTGCACGCCGCCGTAGGTGATCCACGCCTGCTGCAGTGGGTGAAGGTGCTGGGGCGTGCCGATACCTTCGATCGTCGTTATCTCGCTGGACTCCGGCACGCTCTTCATCTTCTTCGTGCAGGAGCGGACCACCTTGCCGTTCAAGATCACAGAGCACGCACCGCACTGGCCCGTGCCACAGCCGATCTTCACGCCGGTGAGACCCAGACGACGGAGGACCTCCGCCAACGTGTCCTTCTCGGGGTCGCACGTGACGAACCTCTCGAGGCCATTGATCATCAAACTCAGTCTCGCGAGTCTCACTACTTCCTCCTATCTGAGGCAGGTCTTCCTCGTCGGACTTGTCCCCTGGCGGCAGTCTCCCCGGCCGACAGGTGTGCCCCTGCACCCGTCACACCTGCAGACTCGCGGCACAACAGTGGGTCGAGAGCCTCACCTCCCCATGCCGGCGATGGCAGTCACAGCTGCCAGAGCCCTCTCGATGTCGGCCTCGCTGTTGTAGGGGCCAAGGCTGAAACGGACGGCGCCCCGTGGAGACGTGCCAAGGTCCTCGTGGACAAGGGGTGCGCAATGGAGGCCGATGCGGACCGCGATGCCGAAGTCCGCATCGAGGATGCTGCCGGCATCCTCCGGGTCCATTCCGCCGATGTTCACCGTAAGAAGCGCGACACGCCGCGACGTCACGTCGGGGCAGTAGAGCTTGACCCCCTCGATCTGGCAGAGTCCGTCGCGCAGCCGAGCCAGCAACTGCATCTCGCGCTCGTACAGGTGCGTCATCCCGGCGTGCTCGATGAAGTCCAGGCCGGCGCCCAGACCCATGATGCCGAACACGTTCAGCGTCCCGCACTCGAGCCGGTGTGGGAAGGTGGGCGTATGCGCCAAGCTCTCGGAGTCGACGGCGGTGCGGCCGATCCGCGTCGGCTCGATCTCAGCGTCGGGGGGTACGTCCAGGGCGCCGTTGCCGGTCGGACCCAACAGTGTCTTGTGGCCGTTG
>CAYMTC010000148.1:0-5367 GCA_964393265.1 uncultured Thermoleophilia bacterium | reverse complement strand
CCAACGGCGCCATCCTTGGCAGCCGAACGACCGTAGCCGCCGCGACAGTGCCTGCCGCCGCTTGCGGGCGGGCGGCAGGCACTGCTCACATGCTCTTGGCCACGTGCGTGGTGAGCATGCCCAGGCGGTATGTGTAGCTGCCCATCTCGTTGTCGTACCAGCCAAAGACCTTGACGTGGGTGAGCGGTATGCGCACCGTCTCGGGCGCAGTCTTGACGCTCTTGGGCGGTGTCGGCAGCTGCAGGTCCATGAAGCCGGTGCGGGTGTGCGTCTCCGCGCCCTCGATGACGACGGCCGCGTCCTCGCCGAGCATGTCGGCCGACACGTTCTGCACCTCGCGGTACGTGAGGAGGCCCGCGGCCTCACCGCGAGACGCCTCTTCGTAGATGGCGTTGATGGCCTCGCGACTGAGAGACACGGTGCCGTCTGGCAGGGCCTCGCTCTGGAAGGTGACGTTGAGCACGATGAGGCTGACGCTCGAAGTGGGGATGCGCACCGAGTCGGCCATGAACCCTATGCGAGCTATCTCGGGCATGACCTGCTCCAAGGCGGCGGCGGCGTTGGTCGACGTGAGCACGATGTTGCCCAGGGCGCCGCGCTTCTTGCGCAAGTCCTTGGCGCCCGCTGCCGGGACGGCGTCGAGCAGCGGCTGTGAGTTGGTGACCGCGTGCACCGTGCTCATGCCGGCGGTGATCATGTGGCGCGTGAGGTCGCGGTCAAGCAGAGGGCGCATCATGTGCGCCAGGGCGGTCGTGGTGCACGACGCCGCCGAGACCAGCTTGTGCTTGCCAGGCTCGAACTCGTAGTGGTTGATGCCATGCACGAGCATGGCGGCGTCGTCTGGCAGTGGGCCGCCCTTCTGCGTGGTCTTGAACGGTGAGCTCTGCACGACCACGCGCGCTCCGGCGGCGAGGTGGCCGCGCAACGAGCCGCGGCCGGCGTCGGCCTCGGCGTGGGGGTCACGGAAGGTGCCGGTGCACTCCACGACGAGCGAGACGCCGTGCTCCCGCCAGGGGATGTCCTTGGGGTTGCGCGCTTCGCGCAGTACGACTATCTCTTTGCCGTAGGCGTGGATGAGCCCGCGCTCCTCGTCGACGACGTGCATGTCGCGCGTGGCCGAAGCGCCGAAGAGGAAGCGGTGCAGTGCTCCGTAAGTGCTGTCCTTGGAGATGTACTGGACTATCCCGTCAAGAGAGGTGCCGACTTGTCGGCCCACGTTGATGACCAGGCGGTCGAACTCGTCCCGTCCCAGGTGGTACCAGAGCACCAGCTTCCCGATGCGTCCTAGACCGTTGATGCCGAGCGTTCGCTGTGCATCCATCGCCTGTAGTCCTCCTGTCTCGTCACATGCCCCGGTGCGCTCTCCGTTGAGCGTCCATCACCGGCAGCTGTAGCTGCAGTATCTACCACGATGGCGCTCGTGTGCCTATCCCCGTCGCGTCGCAGACGTGGCTCTTGTCCAGTCCAGGTGGGACAAGCCGTCTCGCGGTACGGCGGGTGATGCGCCCGGCACCGGAGGCTGCACGCGACGCGCGTGGCTCAGTGAGCCACGCCGGGCGGCGGCATCACGTCAGGCGCGCCGGGCTGGGAGAGGATCGGTATACGGCCCAGGAAGATGTTGCCGGTGCGGCCGTCTATGGAGAGCCAGTCGCCCGGCCGCACCTCGTTACCTGCCAGGCGAGCAGTGCCCTCCTGCTCCAGGACCTCCAGGTCGAGGCAGTCGACCACGGCGGTCTTGCCCAGTCGCTTGGCGGTGACCGCGGCATGCGAGGTGGTGCCGCCGCGCGCCGTGAGCACGGCGCTGACGCGGGTGATCATCGCGATGTCCTCCGGCACTGTGTCGGGTCGCAGGAGGATGATGTGGTCATCGGGTGACTGCGCCGTGAGGTCGTCGATCTGCTTGGCGCTTATGGCGACGCGGCCGGCGTACGCCCCGCCGGAGACACCCATGCCCACGGCGACGGGCTGGCCGTAGGAGGGCGCCGAGGTGTCGAAGTAGGCGGCGTCCTTGGTCTGCTCCTGGACCACTGCGCGTTTCTGGAGCACGTACAGGTCGGACGCCGCCGGAGACTCGAAGGTGAACTCGATCTCCTGCGGGTCGTACTCGCGCTCACCCACAAGATCGGTGGCCACCGTCATGAGCTGCTGGTAGACGTCTGGGAAGTCGCGCTCGAGCGAGTGCTTGGTGCCGCGGTACGTAGGACTGCCGAGGCGCTGTGCCTCGGAGATGGGCAGCGGGAACACGAGTCCGCCCACGAGGTCCTCGCCCTGGCAGCGCACCGCGAAGTCGCCGAAGAGACGGACCTGACGGCTGTACGGCTCGAGTGGGTTGTTGGTGAAGGTGACGCCCGAGCCCGACTGTGCGTTGAGGTTACCGAAGACCATGCGCTGCACGACGACGGCCGTGCCCCACTCTTCGGCGATACCCACGTAGTCGCGGTAGATGCGCGCATGCGGGGAGTCCCACGACTCGAGGACCTTGAACACGCAGGCGACGACTTGGTGGAACGGGTCGTCGACGAAGATGACGCCGCCCTCGCGCGCTCTGTCCTTGTACGCAAGCGCCATCTCGCGCATGGCCCGAGGCGTGAAGTCCATCTTGCGCTCCACGCCGTACCGGTTCTTGAACTCGGTCATGATGGTGTCGAAGAAGTCGCGGTCTACGCCGGCCGACATCGCCCACGACTGGAGGTAGCGCCGGTAGCCGTCCCAGACGGCCCAAGCCAGGTCCTCCTGCTGAGCGAGGGCGCCAGCGATCTCGTCGTTGAGGCCCACGTTGACGAACGTGGTCATGAGTCCGGGCATCGAGATGGCCGCGCCGGACCGGATGGAGAGGAGCAGGGCCTGTCCGGGGTCGCCGAGGCGCAGGCCTGTCTGCTCCTCCAGACGGGCGAGGGCCCTGCGGATGCGGTCGATGGTGTCGTCGTAGAGCGGCCTGTACGACATGGCTGGTCTGGCGCTGAAGAGCTCGGTGGTGAGGAGGAAGCCTTGCGGCACCTGGTGGCCGTAGGCTGCCATCTGCTGGTGGCCGAGACCCTGGAAGCCACGGGTCCGCTGGGCGTCGGGGTCGGGGAGGGGCTCATGGATAGGTGAGACCAGCCGCTCGGGGTCGTAGTTCATCATGCGGGTGAGCGCATGGCTGCTGAGGCGGCCGTTGAGCAGGGAGATCTGGCGGAGCGTGGCCGCTGCATAGCGGTCCAGAGCCTGCATACCCAGGGCGGAGACGAGCACGTCTCGCAGCAGCATCTCGGCGACCGCGTCGACCGACATGTCACGCGCCTCGCACTGTCGCGGGTCGCAGGTGAGGACGGTGTGGAGCACCTGATCGTGGCTGAGCACCGAGCTGGACGAGAGCTCGGTGACGCTGTTGACGAGGAACTGGAAGACGTTCTGGTACTGGTGGAACGTGAAGTTGTGGCTACTGAAACTTGCCTCGAGCATGGTGAGGTTGGCGTTGAGCGCGCGCGAGTCGACACCGTCGACAGCGAGCGCGCGCTCGAACCGTCGCATGCTGGCCGCCATGCGGCGCAGGGAGTCACGCGTCACATATTGCTCGACGCCCTCAGCGACCACGTCTTCGAGCAGCCGGCCCACCAGTCGCTCCACCCGGAACGAGAGTCCCAGAGCGTCGAACTTGGGCTCCGAGTAATTGCCGTAGATGGACGGGATGCCGGCGGCGATGTGACGCTTCTGGTAGATGTTCTCGCTGGGCGTGGAGGGGCCGCTGTCCAGGACGACGGACTTGAGCTCCTCCAGTACGTCGAGGGACGAGTCGAGGAGGCGGTCGCGGGTGGCCGGGGTGCGGTCGGCCTGCCACGCCTTGAGAGCGCGGCGGAAGCGGTCGCGCAGCTGGGCCTCAAGGTGCAAGTGATGCTCCACCGCTTCGCCGACGTCGCCGGCTGTGAGTGAGTACTTCTGCGCCAGCAGCTGGTAGGTGCGGACCATGAGGTAGACCCGGCGACGGTCGATGCCAGCGCCGTCAGCGGACCCGTCATCGAGGCTGGCGAGCTGCTCCTCCAGCTGCACGGCGGGCAACGACAGCAAGCGGTCGAGGAACGAGTCGATACGCGTCAGCTCGTCATCGGCCGTCGGGTCATGTGTCTGCTCAGCGTCGCGTGCCAGGGCATCGTCGTAGCCCGGTGTGAGCAGGTCGCGGAGGGCCGTCAGTGTGGTGTGCGGACCCTCCGCCCACTCGGGCTCGTTGAGCACGGCCGCCATGGTGTTGGCCGACAGGAAGGGCCGCAGGGCCCCGGCGGTGCCGGTGAGCCAATAGGTGAGCACGGCGCGACTGAAGTCGACCAGGCGGTTGGACGAGTCGGCGTGGGACTGCTTGCGCAGGAAGTGGACGAGCGTGTCGCGACGGCGACAGATCTCGTCCATCTCGGTGGTCACCGAGCGCAGCTCGCCCTCGGCGCCCACCTCGTTGAAGTAGACGGGCAGCGTACGCAGCAGTTGCTTGGCGACGAAGTAGATGGGGCGTATGTCGGCGTTGAGAAAGCGGGTGACGTCGCGCTGGAAGAGGTCGGTGTCGGCGATGTACACACCGCCCAGGCGGAGCTGCACGTTGAGTGCAGCGGCCAGGCGCTCGTAGAGCGCCGGATTGGACTCGATGATGCGCATCCAGGTGCGTATCTTGGGCAGGTGATACGGGTTGACGACGGTCTCCCAGTCGTCGGTGGCGCCGCTGATCTCCGGGTACTGGAAGCGCCAGTACAGGATGTCGTTGATGAGGTGGTCGGCGGCCTTGACGTTGCCTGCCTCGCCGATGGCCACTCCGATGGCCTCGTAGCAGCGGAAGCGCGTGAGCAGGAACTCGTTGTCGCGGTCACGGAAGAAGGCGGTGAGGCGGCTGAGGATCCTGTCGGCGTCCATGTGCCGCTTGGGGTCCATCATGAGCTTGACCACGCCCAGGAGGTCACTCATGACCTCGTTCTGGCGGTGGCCGAGCGTGTCGTCGCGCAGCAGGTACAGGCAGACGGCGAAGCGGTCTTCCAGGTTCTCGACCTGGAAGACCTCGTGGATGACGTCCCCGATGACGTCGGAGAACGTGGGGAACTCCCGCGACAGGAGTCCACCGGCGGGCGCCTGTGCGGCCGCGGCAAGCAGGTCGTCGAGGCGCTCTGTCGAGACGAACGCGAAGCGTCGCGCCACAGCGTCGGCGTCGGTCAGGCCGGAGTCTGGTCCTCCCGCCCAACCCGGGAGGTCGAGCCGGTCACCGACCCTACGGTAGCCGGCGAGCAGCATGTCGCGGTAGAGGTCGAGGAACGTAGGCGCCAACGCCGGCTGACGGCGCGCTTCCTCGACGAGATTGCGCAGCAGGATGTCGCGCTCGAGGAAGGGCGTGGTCCTGTCGTCGAGGGCCGCGCG
>CAYMTC010000147.1:0-5392 GCA_964393265.1 uncultured Thermoleophilia bacterium | reverse complement strand
GCCCTCGTGCTTGTGCCGTGCTGCGACAAGATCGTGCCTGGCATGCTCATGGCGGCGGTGCGTCTCGACATCCCTACGGTGGTCGTCAGCGGCGGCCCCATGCTGGCGGGCAAGGTCCGCGGCGAGACCGTCGATCTCAACAGCGTCTTCGAGGCCGTCGGCCGTTACATGGCGGGCACTCTCGATGAGCAGGGTCTCATGGACGTGGAGTGCGCGGCCTGTCCCACGTGCGGCTCATGTTCCGGCATGTTCACGGCCAACTCCATGAACTGCCTCACCGAGGTGCTGGGGCTGGCGCTGCCCGGCAACGGTACTGTCCCGGCGCCGTTCAGTGCCCGTATCGCGCTGGCCAAGGACAGCGGTGAGGCCGTCATGCGGGTGCTGGCAGAAGGCCTTACGCCACGGCAGATCGTCACCGATGTGGCTGTCGGCAACGCCCTGGTCATGGACTCCAGCCTCGGGTGCTCCACCAACACGGTGCTGCACCTAGCGGCCATCGCCACAGAGGCGGGCCTGCAGTTCCCGCTGCAGCGCATCAACGAGATCGCCGGCCGAGTCCCTCACCTCTGCAACATGGCGCCGGCCGGGCCGCACCACCTCGAGGACCTGTACGCAGCCGGAGGCATCCAGGCTCTGCTCAAGCGACTGTTGGACGGCGGCCTCTTGGACGGCACCACCCGCACGGTGGCGGCGCCCACGCTGGCCGACGCCGTGGCGCACGCCACCGTCCTGGACGACAACGTGATCCGTCCGCTCGATGACCCGTACCACGCCACCGGCGGTCTGGCCATGCTCTTCGGCAACCTGGCGCCCAACGGCGGTGTCGTCAAGGAGAGCGCGGTGGCTCCCACCATGCTGCGGCACCGCGGTCCTGCTCAAGTCTTCGAGAGCGAGGCCGATGCCGTCCAGGCCATCTCCGCCGGCGCCATCCGCGAGGGATCGGTCGTGGTCATCCGCAACTGCGGTCCCGTGGGGGCGCCCGGCATGCCCGAGATGCTCACACCTACCTCGGCCATCATCGGCATGGGGTTGGGCGAGAAGGTCGCCCTCATCACCGACGGACGCTTCAGTGGCGCCACTCACGGTGCTGCCATCGGACATGTCTCGCCAGAGGCGGCGGCAGGAGGCCCGGTGAGTCTCATCGAGGAGGGCGACACCATCGCGATCGACATACCGGCACGCACTCTGTCTCTCGAGGTGAGTGAGGAGGAACTCGCGCGGCGCCGGGCGGCCAAACCGCCCTTCCAGCCGCGCGCAGGCGTAGGCGGCTACCTCGCCCGCTACCGCCGGCTGGTCAGCGGCGCCGACAAGGGCGCCGTCCTCCAGTAGCAGACAGCGCGGCGAGCGGCTGACGCCGAGAGGGTGGCGTAGGTGCCGCCCTCCGGGACAGGCGAGCCCGCGACTCCATCCGAGTGGGGCTCGCCCCGACCGGCGCAGCGGAGCCTGCTCTCGCAGAGGTCCTGTCCACGGAGTCGGCGACCAGATCGGCGTCCTAGTTCCCCAAGAGGACTACGCGGAAGGAGTCGCGTCGAGATGAAGATGAAAGGTTCAGAAGCCATAGTCGCCTCGCTGGAGGCGGAAGGCTGTGAGGTGGCGTTCGGCATCCCCGGCGGCGTGATGATCCCACTGTACGACGCTCTCATGGACGCCAAGAAGCTGCGCCACGTGCTAGTGCGTCACGAGCAGGGCGCGGTGCACGCCGCCGACGGCTACGCCCGCGCTACAGGCAAGGTCGGTGTGTGCATGGCCACCAGCGGCCCGGGGGCCACCAACCTGGTCACCGGTATCGCCAATGCCTACCTGGACTCGGTGCCCATCGTGGCGGTGACCGGGCAGGTGCGCGGCGACCTCATAGGCACCGACGCCTTCCAAGAGGCGGATACCACGGGCATCACCCTGCCCATAGTCAAGCACTCGTACCTGGTCACCGACGTGGCCGAGGTGCCACAGGTGTTCCATGAGGCTTTCTACATCGCCGGCACGGGTCGGCCCGGCCCGGTGCTCATCGACCTGCCGGTCGACATCTCGCTGGCCGAGACCACCTACCGTCGGCCTACCGGCCTGGACCTTCCAGGCTACAAGCCTACTGTGGAGGGTCACACGAAGCAGATCCGTGCGGCTGCCCGAGCGCTGGCCGACGCCCGTCGTCCGCTGCTCTACGCGGGCGGCGGCGTGATCAGCTCGGGAGCGTCCCCGGAGCTGCTCGAGTTGGCCGAGGCCCTCCAGGCGCCCGTGGTCTGCACGCTCATGGCCCTGGGCGCCTTCCCGGGGACGCATCCCCTGTTCCTCGGCATGCTGGGCATGCACGGCTCCGTGGCGTCCAACCACGCCGTCAACGAGTGCGACCTCCTGGTGGCGGTGGGCGCTCGCTTCGACGACCGTGTCACCGGCAAGCTGAGCGTCTTCGCGCCACGAGCCAAGATCGTGCACATAGACGTTGATCCAGCCGAGATCGGGAAGAACGTCCAGCCGCTCATCCCCATAGTGGGCGACGCGCGCCATGTGCTTCGGCGCATCGTCGACGAGGTCAAGGCGATGGAGCTCGAGCCGGGCCGCACGGCCGAGTGGGTCGAGCTCAATCAGGCGCGCTGCGAGGAGTTCCCCTTCCACTACGACGAGGACATGAGCGAGGGCGGGCTGGCGCCTCAGTACGTTATCGAACAGATCGACCAGGTCACCGGCGGTGACTGCGTCGTCTGCACAGACGTGGGACAGAACCAGATGTGGGCCACCCAGTACTTCAAGTACCGGTTCCCACGCCAGTTCATAAGCTCGGGCGGATTGGGCACCATGGGCTTCGGTCTACCGGCGTCCATCGGCGCCAAGATAGGCCGGCCAGACAAGACCGTCGTCGACATCACCGGCGACGGCGGCTTCCAGATGACCATGCAGGAGGTCATGACGGCGGTGTGCGCCGATGCGCCCGTGGTCATCGCCATGCTCAACAACGGTTACCTCGGTATGGTGCGGCAGTGGCAGGACCTGTTCTGGGACAAGCGCTACTCGGCCACCTGCATCGCCGCCCAGCCGGACTTCGTGATGCTGGCCGAGGCCTTCGGCGCCAAGGGCATGAGGGTCACGCACAAGGACGAGGTGGCCGACGCTCTCCGCGAAGCCATCGCCAGCGAGAGGCCGACGCTCGTCGACTTCCACGTGCGCGCTGAGGAGAACGTGTTCCCCATGGTCCCCGGCGGGCAGTCTCTGGATGCCATGATCGGCGGCCACGCGCCCAAGAAGCGCTCCACGGCCAAGCCCAGGACGACTACCACCACGGCGCGGTCAAGCGGCACGCGCTCTGCGAAGAAGGGAGGTGCGGCATGAAGCACGTCGTCTCGGTGCTGGTGGAGAACAAGCCCGGCGTGCTGACGCGTATCGCCGGCCTCTTCGCGCGCCGCGGATTCAACATCGACAGCCTGGCGGTGGGCGAGAGCGAGAAGCCAGGCCTCAGTCGCATGACGATCACCATAGATGGGGCAGAGCATCCCATCGACCAGGTCACCAAGCAGCTGCACAAGCTCATCAACGTGGTCAAGATCCGCGATCTGGATCCCAGGACGACTATCTCGGCTGAGCTCATGCTGGTCCAGGTGCGTGCGGAAGGGGACAAGCGCTCTGAGGTGCTGCAGATCGCGGAGATCTTCCGGGCAAAGATCGTCGACGTCGACCGGCAGACGCTGACCCTGCGCGTGGTGGGCACTACCGAGAAGTCCGAGGCGCTGCTGGCGCTGCTGCAGCCGCTGGGCATCGTCGAGATCGTGCGTACTGGGCCCATCGCCATCAGTCGTGGCCGTCCCTGACGCTTGTCGGCTTGCGGCGCCTCGTTCGGCGCCTGGCCGCGGGGCTCGTGGTTCGCCACGATGACGGTCAGGTCAGAAGCCCGGATCCGGCGGGCGTGCGCGGACGACCTCGAGCGCCTCGTAGCGTTCGCAGCTGCAGAGGCCAGGGACGCCGAGGGTGCGGTCAAAGCGCCGGACACGCTGCGCCGCGGCATCGCCGCGGCGCTGGCGGACGAGCGGCTGGGCATGTACTGGGTGCTCGTGGACGAGCTTGACCAGCCGGTAGGTGAGGTCTCGGCTGTCCTTGAGTGGAGCAACTGGCACGCCGGCTTCTACTGGTGGATACAGAGCCTGTATATCGAGCCGGCGTGGCGCGGCAAGGGACACGTGGCGCGCCTGCTCGACGCCGTGGCCGACGAGGCGCGCCGTCAAGGTGGCCTGGACCTGCGCCTCTACGCTCACGGCGCCAACCGGCGCGCCCTGCGTGCCTACGAGAAGAACGGGTTCCAGGAGTCGCAGTACCGCATCCTGACACGCAGGCTGTAGGCGCGCGGCGACCCTCGGTGGGCCAGCGGGGCGCGCCTGCACCTCGTTGCCGCGAGCCAGGGAAGGCAGTAAAGTGCAACGTTCTGAGCGCACAGCGTTCTGACGGCAGTGAGTCGCACGGGGTATGGGCGGGTCCCGGGCGCACGTCCAGAGAAGGAGACGAGCATGTACTACGACAAGGATGCCGACCTCGGCCTCATCAGCAGTAAGACCGTGGCCATCATCGGCTTTGGCAGTCAGGGCCACGCCCACGCGCAGAACCTGCGCGACAGCGGCGTCTCAGTGGTCGTCAGCGACCTACCCGGCACGCCCAACGCGCGGCGCGCGGAGAAGGCGGGCTTCGAGGTGCTCTCCGCGGCGGTCGCCACTGAGAAGGCCGATGCCGTGATGATGCTCGTCCCAGACGACGTTCAGGCTCGCATCTACAAGAGCGACGTGGCGCCCAAGCTGCGTGCCGGCATGACGCTCATGTTCGCCCACGGCTTCAACATCCACTTCGGCCAGATCGTGCCGCCCAAGGATGTCGACGTGAGCATGGTGGCACCCAAGGGTCCCGGTCACTTGGTGCGTCGCCAGTACGAGGAGGGCAATGGTGTGCCCAGCCTCATCGCCGTTTTCCAGGACGCCTCCGGCAAGGCCAAGGACTTCGCGCTGGCCTACGCCAAGGGCCTGGGGGCTACCCGTGCCGGCGTCATCGAGACCACCTTCGAGGAAGAGACGGAGACCGACCTCTTCGGCGAGCAGGCGGTGCTCTGCGGCGGTTGCACGGAGCTGGTCACCGCTGGGTTCGAGACGTTGGTGGAGGCCGGCTACCAGCCGGAGATCGCCTACTTCGAGTGTCTGCACGAGCTCAAGCTCATCGTCGACCTCATCTGGGAGAAGGGCATCAGTGGCATGCGCTACTCCATCAGCGACACGGCCGAGTACGGCGATCTCACCCGCGGCTCGCGCGTCATCGACGAGCGTGTGCGCGAGACCATGCGCGAGCTGCTCAGCGAGATCCAGAGCGGCGAGTTCGCCCGTAGATCGGAAGAGCACACGTCTGAACTCCAGTCACGAGATTCCATCTC
>CAYMTC010000146.1:0-5395 GCA_964393265.1 uncultured Thermoleophilia bacterium | reverse complement strand
CGGTGCGTCTGCCAGGATCGGCACGTCAGTACATCACCCTGAACGGCGTCCGTGTTCGGGACGATGTTCCCCTGAACGACGGGGATGAGGTCCGTGTGATCGTACCGCTTGGAGGCGGGTGACGTGGGCGAGAAAGGCCGCATGCCGAGGATGGATGCGTCAACAGGAACCGGCGGGGCTGCGGCGCGGCGCCACACGCGTTCGGGCATCCCGCTCTACTACCAGGTCATGCGCGACCTCAAAGAACAGATCGTCAGCGGCAAGCTCACGTCGGGTCAGCAGCTGCCCTCGGAAGCGCAGCTGACGCAGCGGTTCCACGTGAGCCGGGTCGTGGTCCGGCAGGCGCTGCAGATCCTTGACGAGCAGGGGCTCATCTCGCGCGTGAGAGGCAAGGGCACCTACGTGTCTCCACGCGTCGCCGAAGACGCCACACCGCGCATCAGCGGGAGCCTCGAAGACCTCATCCACATGGGCCCCGAAGTGAGTATCAAGGTGGTGGAGTTCCGTCTCGTCAAGGCCGACGGGAACTTGGCCGACATCTTCGCCTGCGACGCGACCACGGACCTCTTCCACGTGCAGAGGGTGCGGCTCGTCCACGACAAGCCTCTGGCGGTCCTTGTGAACCACGTGCCGTACGACGTCGGTGCACGTATACCGTTGAGCGACCTCTCAAGAGAGCCCTTGATCGTCCTCATCGAGAAGCGGGCGGGGAGGTCTATCGAGTGGGCGTCGCAGGTCTTCGAGGCGGTCGCCGCAGACGAGCACATGGCTGGGTTGCTCGAGGTCGATGTGCTGACACCGCTGTTGAAGCTCACCCTGACGGCGTACGCCGTCGACGGCGGAGTGGTGGACCTGGGCGAGGTGTACTACCGCTCGGATCGCTACAAGCATCACGGCTTCCTCACGCGCAATCGTGGTGACGGGACGCGATTCTGGAACGGCAGCGACGACGACCTGACCGATACGGCGACTCGGCCAGGAGCTGGGCGGTAGCCCGTTTGGCCGTTCAGAGATGGAGGGGCCGGTCCACGTCAAAGCGATTCGTCCAAGGCCTCGGTGTCGCAGAGATGACGAACTTGTTCCATAAACAGGATGACTTGCTGATACAATAACTCAAGACATCAGACTGGGCACGCAGATCTTGGGGGGATCGATGAATCAGGCGACCAAGTCGTTCTACATGCCGACCCGTATCGTGCACGGGCTTGGCAGTGTGGGGGACCTGCCCGAGTTGATAGGACAAGCAGGCGGCAGTAAGACGCTCGTCTGCAGTGACAAGGGCCTGAGTGCTGCTGGCGTCACGGCAGCAGTCACGGCTCACCTCGACGCGGCGGGTACGTCCTACGTGCTCTTCGACGACGTCGAGGAGGATCCCGGGGTGGCCACCGTTGCAGCCGGGGTCAAGGTGTTCAGCGACGAAGGCTGCGATCTAGTCGTCGCTCTGGGCGGCGGCAGCCCCATGTGCGCCGGGAAGGGCGTCGCTCTGGTGGCTGCCAACGGTGGCGTCCTGACCGACTACGAAGGGTTCAACAGGTCGGCGGGTCCGCCTCACCCCGTCATTGCCATCCCGACGACAGCCGGCTCGGGGACCGAGGTCTCGCGCGTCACCATCCTCACCGACGAGGCCCGCAACTTCAAGATGTCCATCATCGACGAGCGTACCTATCCAACGGTAGCGCTCCTCGACGGCCAGCTCATGGCGAGCCTGCCGGCGCGTCCGGCGTTGGTGGCGGGCATGGACGCGCTCGCGCACGCGCTCGACGCGCTCTGGTCGATAGGCGCCACGCAGTTCTCTGACAGCTTGGCGGTGGAGGCGGCGGCCACTATCTTCCGCGACCTGCCGACGGCTGCGCTCACGAGCGACCTCAACGCCAAGCAACGCATGCTCGAGGCCAGTTCGATCGCCAATATGGCCCTGGGCGTAGCGCTGCCGGGGCTCGCTCACGTGCTCTCGCAGCCGCTGGGCCGGCTCCACCTCTCGCACGGGCTGGCGACGGGCATCATGCTCCCCTACGCGATGGAGTTCAATCTCCCGGTGGCAGCCCACAAGCTGGCCCCCATCTCGCGTCTTCTGGGCGATGAGGGTACCGACCGCGAGCTCGCCGATCTCCTCCTGGAGCGGCTGTGGATGCTCATGGAGGAGGTGGGCTTCCCCACCACGCTCGATGCCGAGGTGGTCACCGAAGACGAGCTTCCGTTGCTCGTCGAGCAGTGCACCAAGGTCGTCAACTACCGACTCAACATGCGCAACGCCCCGCCCGCGGACCTGGAGGGGCTGTATCGGCGGGCGATCGAGAAGGGGTGACGTATGGCTGAAGGATCTCCTGGCACCGGGCTTTGGGGTCGCGTTCTCATCATCGACGTGGGGACGGGAGAGACGTCCGAGGAGCCGCTCGACCAAGCCGCTGTGGAGCAGTTCCTCGGCGGCCGCGGCTTGGGCGCCTACTACCTGTTCAAGATGATGCCCGCGGGGGCCGACCCTCTGGGGCCGGACAACCCCCTCATCTTCACATCCGGCCCCCTCTCCGGCACCGCGGCACCCGGTTCCGCCCGTGCTGCGGTCGTCACCAAGTCTCCGCTGACCGGGCTCTATCTCTTCTGCATCAGCGGCGGCGAGCTCGGTCCGGCCATCAAGCGCTCGGGCTACGACGTCATCGTCCTCAAGGGCCAGTCAGACAGACCCATCTACATCGATTTCGCCGGCGGTCGGGTCAGGCTCCGGGACGCAGCTCACCTCTGGGGGCTCGACAGTGTCTCGACGCAGGAGTACATCCATGACGAGCTGCCACATGGGCCGGCCGCCGTCTCGTGTATCGGCCCTGGCGGCGAGCACTTGGTGCCGTACGCTTGCCTGCTCAACGAACGACGTGCGCTGGGCCGCGGAGGCGCGGGCGCCGTCATGGGCTCCAAGAAGGTCAAGGCGATGGTCATCCGTGGCGGCGAGCAGGGTGCTCTGCTCGGTGATGAAGCCGCGTTCAAGACGGCGATCAAGAAGATCAGCAAGGAGCTGCGCAGCAATCCCTTCACCTCGGGGCCGCTCAAGGTGCACGGGTCCGTCAGTACGGTGGCCGTCACGCTGAACTCCGGCATCATGCCGGCGGAGAACTGGCGCCGGTCGGCCGACCTCGAGCTAGGTTCGGGTCTGCTCGGGGAGGTGCTGCGCGAGAAGTACCTGGTCAAGGACGCGCCCTGCGGCGACCCGTGTCCGTCGCGCTGCTCCAAGGTCACGGTGGTACGCGACGGCCCGTACGCGGGGGCCACCAGCGAGGGGCCGGAGTACGAGACGGTCTACTCGTTGGGCAGCTCGTGTGGCATCTACGATATGAGTGCGGTCATCGCGGCCGATCAGATCTGCGACCTCATGGGTCTGGACACCATCTCCACCGGTATCACGATCAGCTTCGCCATGGAGTGCTTTGAGCGGGGTCTCATCGACACCTCTGATACCGGCGGGATCGAGCTGCGGTTCGGCAACGTGGAGGCGGTGCTGCGACTCATCAAGGACGCCGCCTATCGTCGCGGGTTCGGCGCCAAGATCGCTCTAGGGTCGCGGGCGCTAGCCGCCGAGATCGGCCAGGGGTCCGAGGCCTTCGCTATGCACGCCAAGGGCATGGAGATCGGCGGCTACGACCCGCGCGGCGCCAAGGGCATGGCGCTCGTCTACGGATGCGGGCCACGCGGCGGCTGCCACCATGCCGGCGGCTACACGGTGACCATCGAGTTGACTGACCCCGACATCGACCGCTTCGCCGACGCCGGCAAGGCGCCCATCACCTTCGGCACGCGTAACCGTCGTGCCGGCGGCGCCGACGCACCATGCACGTGCGCCTTCCTCGCGGTCGGCATGCAGGACGACACTCTTGCCGAGATGATCGCCGCCGCCACCGGTCGCCCGTTCACAGCCGCCGATCTCTACGCCACCGGCGAGAGGGTGAACGCTCTGGAGAGGACCATCAACGTGCGTGAGGGCCTGCGGCCGGAGGACGACAAGTTGCCGCGTCGGCTCCTGGAAGAGTCGGTACCGGAGGGTCCGCTGGCGGGTCAGACGGTCGACTTCGACCTCATGCGCGCCGAGTTCTACGAGCTGAACGGCCTTGACCCGTCCACTAGCCTGCCCACCGCCGAGACACTCCGCCGTCTTGGCATGGAGTGGGTGACAGAAGACCCGGTCGTCGCCGGACTTATGGAAGGGAGCTCGAGGTGAGCTACTACCGGGACTTCCGCGAGTACATCGCGGCGCTGGAGGCCGACGGCCTGTTGCGCCGCGTCAAGTCGCGGATCTGCAAGGACACGGAGCTCATGCCGCTGGTCCGCCTGCAGTTCCGCGGTCTGCCGGCTGAGCAGCGCACGGCGTTTCTGTTCGAGGACGTCACCGATGCGAACGGCCGCACGTTCCCTGGCCCGATCGCCGTCGGCGTCCTCGGGGCCAACAGAGCCGTGTACGCCAAGGCTCTGGGTTGCGCTCCGGATGAGATCACGGAACGGTGGGCCGAGGTGCACCGGCACTACATCGAGCCTCGCATCGTGAGCGACGGCCCCGTCATGGAAGAGGTCCACGTCGGCGACGATGTGCTGGAACACGAGGGTATCCTCGAGTTCCCACACCCTATCTCAACGCCGGGCTTCGATCCCGCACCGTACTTCACGTCCCCCTTCTGGGTCACACGGGACCCGGCCACCGGAGACCGCAACGTTGGCACCTACCGCGTCATGGTCAAGGCGGCGGGCCGTGCGGGCATGATGGCCCATCAGAGTCAGCACATCGGTCTGCATCTGCAGAGCGCCCGCCGTATGGGCAAGGTGCTGCAGGCCGCCATCATCGTTGGCTGCACGCCTGCCGTGGGCCTGTGCAGCGTGGCCAAGGTGCCGTACGGGGTGGATGAGTTCGCGGTCGCCGGTGGTATCGCCGGCGAGCCCATCGATCTGGTCAAGTGCCGCACGGTAGACCTCGAGGTGCCGGCGAGCGCGGAGATCGTGGTCGAGGGGTACATCGACCCCACGTACCGCGAGCAGGAAGCGCCCTTCGGCGAGTACACGGGCTACATGGGCACCCGTGTGGCCAACCCCGTGTTCCACGTCACCGGGATCATGCACCGCAAGTCGCCGGTCTATCAGGCGTTCCTCAGCCAGTTCCCGCCGTCAGAGAGCAGTCTCATCCGCAAGCTCGCTTATGACGCCGTGTACCTCAACCGGCTACGCTCCGCGAACATCCCCGGTGTGCTGGACGTCCAACTGCACGAGGCCACCGGCAGTTACGGCCTTATGGTCATCCAGCTCAAGAAGGTCAACCCGTCGCAGCCGTGGCAGGCGCTGCATGCGGCCGTGGCCCTCGACCCGACCATCGGCAAGATGATCGTCGCTGTCGACGACGACATCGATCCCAACGATGCCGACG
>CAYMTC010000145.1:0-5413 GCA_964393265.1 uncultured Thermoleophilia bacterium | reverse complement strand
ACGACTCCGACGGCCAACCCGTCGGACTCCACCATAAGAAGCACCTCGCCGGCATCAAGCTCTAGGCTGGCGCGCTCTGCCAGCACCAGGTTGCCCAGCCCCAGGGCAGTGTCACCGCGGAGCTCATACGACTCCAAGGGGTAGTCGAACCCTCGCAAGCTGAGCGTGGCCGTCGCGCCCAGCGCTGCCGCGGAGAAACGTGCTCCTTGCGCCCCGAGCAGTGACCCTCGCCAGGGCGAGCGGACACACGTCGCGTACACCCCGGCAGAGACGAGGGCGGCCGTGACGCCCCTAGCCGACAGCCGGCGCAGGACAGCGACATGCCCCAGCGTGTGGTCCAGTGCGCCCAGCCCCCCGGTGAGGAGCACTTCCCGAGCGCCTCTGCGCAGCGCCTCGTCCACCGCCAGCTCCGCGTCGGTCTGGTCCTTTCGCACAGGGTGGCGGACAAGCTCCACCCCTTGCGCGCTGAGCGCACGTTGTGCGGCCGCGTCGAGCGAATCGAAGTCGCCGACGACGAGCGCCGGCCGCAGCCCCAGGGCGAGCAGGCGCGCGGCGCCCCCGTCGGCCGCCACCAGCAGGTCGGCCGTGGCGGCCACACGGCGATCGAAGCCATCGTCGTCATAGCGCCCATTGAGGAACACCACGCAGCAGGGATGACTTCGCAGCGCCTGCTGACTCATGAGGCCGCCCGGTGCTCCCCGTGCCCGCCCACGGGGAACGCCGCGTCGTAGGCCCTCAGCAGCGGCCACAAGACCAAGGCGCTGAGCGCGGCTTCGGGCACGAGGTAGGTCACGTTGTACACAAGAGAGTACAGCCACGGGTTCCAGCCAAGGTCGCGCGCGTACGTAGCGAAGAAGATGACGCCCGACAGGAAGTGGAACACCAGCCGCGCCGCAGAGCCGAGCCCTGCTGCTGCCGCGAGCCTGGGGATGCTCGTCACCCGCACCAGGCCCGCCAAGCCGACCGCCGCATACGCGAGTGGGTAGTCCAGGGCCACCTGCGCCGGGTGGTACATGTAAGCCCCTGGCAGCAGGAGCTGCACGAATCCATAGAGAGCACCGGCGATGACCGCCGGGCCCGCGCCGCGCCGGGCGGCGAGGAAGAGCAGCGGCAGCATCTCCAGGCTGACGGAGCCGCCTTGGGGCATGGTGTAGATCTTGAGAAGGCCGAGCGCCGCCGAGAGGCCGATTGCTACCGCCGCCTCGGCGATCGCCTGGACCCCCCACGTGCCTGGGTTGAGACTCGCCGCCGGCACGGGCCGCAGCCAGGCACGGTCACTGTGACGACTTGGTGATTCTGGCGACATGAAGATCACTCCCTTCGCTGGCATTACCCAGCAGCGCGGTGTGCGCCGCCACCTCTCGGTGGTCAGGTGCTGCGCGTCGGCGCCAGGAAGCGCCCTCTCAGCCCCTCGTACGGGAGCTCCGCGATGGACACAGTGTACCTCTAGACGCCGCCAGACTCCACTGACCCGGCGGCTTTTCACGAGCTTCGATAGCGCGCGCCGCGACCTGTGGAAACTGTGGACAACGGGCTTTTCCCTAGCACCCGCGCCTTGCCGAGGCGTGGAAAGCGCTCGCCGGCAATCGAGTAGGGTTGACAATCGTTGCTCGTACAGGGCCGGTCGAAAACCGCGGTTTTACAGGGAAATCGCCCTCGCAGGCCGCAAGCCGCCTCCAGCGGTGGTGGGGCCGGTCGCACGCCCCACCGGTGGCCGCCGCGCTCGAGCCGCGCAGAGCCGTGAAACCACGCCCTCCACAACCGGCGCAAATTGCGGGAAACCGTCCCTGCGCCCCCGCACGGTTTCCACAGATGTCGAAAACCCTGTGGAGAACCGCCGCGATTCGCCTGCTCAACCGCTTTTCACACCGGTTGACGAATCGGCGGCGGGCGGCTTCGGCTCTGCTATACTCGGCGGCCCATGGCGATGGAGTCCTTCCTTGACAGACTGCTGGACGAGGCAGCGCCGCTCCGGCCCACGGGCGGTCAGGGCGACGGACCGGACAGGTCCGGCACGGCGTCAGCGGCCCCCGCGCCCACCCAGGCCCCGGTGCGCGGCGCCGCCGCACCCCGTATCGCCGTGTACGACACGCTGACCAGCCCGCCGCGCGTGATCGCCGTGGAGCGGGAGGACCTCCCTGCCCTCATGGATTCGCTGGCCACAGAGACGTACAGGTACTGCCGTGAGCAGGGCGGGCAGGTGCCGTACATGGTCATCCGTGAGCTCATCGAGAACCTCATCCACGCGTCGTTCAAAGACGTAGTGGTCACCGTTCTCGATGGCGGGCAAGTCATCCGCATCTCGGACCACGGACCGGGCATCGACGACAAGGCGAGAGCGTTCGAGCCTGGCTTCACCACGGCCACGGCTGCTCAGAAGGAGTACGTCAGAGGGGTGGGCTCGGGGCTCCCCATAGCCAAGGAGTCCCTCGCCTTCATGCGCGGTCTGCTCACCATCGAGGACAACCTGGGAGGGGGCACGGTGCTCACCGTCAACCTCCCGCATCGCGACGCCGCGTCCACCCCACCGGCGGCACAGGACCAACCGAGACTCACGGTGCGCCAGAAGAAGGTGCTCGTCCTGCTCATGGAGCTGGCATCAGCTGGGCCCACCCAGGTCGGCAAGGAGCTCGGTGTGGCGCCGGCGACGGCGTATCGTGAGCTCTCTTTGTTGGAGGATATGGGGTTGATACACTCGGCGGGCGGGGGCAAGCGTGAGCTGACAGACACCGGCGTCGCGCTCCTCGACACCATTCTCTGACGCGGGCCGTCTCGCGCGAGCGCCGCGCGCCTGCCTGCCGACAGCGCAGCCCAGGGGGACGCATCGACGAGCAACTGACACTGATCTGGGACGAGGCCCGCACCCACCTCAAGGGCCGGGTGAACGACGCCACCTTCCGTCTCTGGTTCACGCGTACGGTCCCTGTCCAGCTCGCCGACGACGCTTTCGTCATCGGGGTGCCCAATGAGTTCGCCCGCGATTGGATCGACAGGCGGTTCGCTGGCGTCGTAGCCGAGTCCTTGGCGGCCGTCCTGGGAGCTCCGGTGGCGGTGCGGTTCGTCGTCGACCCGCGCTCAGACACGGGTCCGTCGCCTGCCGACATGGTCGCCGAGCCAGCGCCCATGGAAGCGCGCGATGAGGCCCCGCCGGATGCTCCTCTGGCCGACGCACCCGCAGACCTCAACCCGCGGTACGTGTTCGACCGTTGGGTCATCGGTCCCCACAACGAGTACGCGACCGCAGTCGCTCACAGCGTCGCCGAGTCCCCGGCTGGCGCCTACAACCCGGTGTTCATCTACGCCGGCACCGGTCTCGGCAAGACCCACCTCATCCAGGCTATCGCCCACGAGGCGCTCGTGCGCAACCCGCGGCTCCACTTCAAGTACGTCACGGTAGAGCGGTTCACCGACGACTTCATCAACGCCCTGACCGACAAGGGGCGTATCGACGGCTTCAAGCAGACCTACCGCGACAACGACATCCTGCTCGTGGACGACGTCCAGTTCCTCGCCGAGAAGCAGCAGACGCAGGTGGAGTTCTTCCACACGTTCAACTCGTTGTACGAGGCCGGCAAACAGATCGTCATCACGTCAGACCGGCCTCCCCGTGAACTGGAGGCACTCGAAGAGCGCCTGCGTTCACGGTTCGGCCAGGGCGTGGTGGTCGACATCGGCAAGCCGGACTTAGAGACACGCATCGCTATCCTCCGCCGTCAGGTCAGGTCTGACGGCTTCAGCATCTCGGAGCCCGAGTCCCTCGAGTACATCGCCAGCCACGTCACCACTAACATCCGCGAACTCTACGGCGCGCTCACGCGCGTCGTCAGCGTCGCCTCCGTGCGGCGAGAGCCTGTCTCCCTCGAGCTCGCCAAAGAGGCGCTACAAGACCTCCTCCCCAAGCCCTATTCGGCACCGATCACCATCGACGCCATCCAGTCCGAGATCGCGCATCAATTCGGGTGCCACATCGCCGATCTCCGCAGCGACAAGCGCACACAGCAGATCGCATACGCTCGGCAGATCGCCATGTACCTGTGCCGAGAGCTCACCGAATCCTCCCTGCCAGCCATCGGGGACCGCTTCGGGGGCCGGCACCACACCACCGTGCTGTACTCCATCAACCGTATAGACCGCGCGCTCAAGGATGGGCACGACCGCCAGCTGCACGAGATCATCCAGACGGTCACTCAGCGCCTCCGCATGCAGATGTAGCGGCGCGCCGTGAGCCACCATGGTAAGGCGTCCGTCCTGACGACACTCGCCACTCACAGCACCCTGTGGACAGTCCCTGGAAGCAGTGCGTAAGGATTCACAAAGAGCCGCGTCACGGGCTATGCTTCCATTGGCTGGGTGCGCGCCTGTGGAGAACTCCTCATGTGTCCACATACTCTCCACAGACCTTTCACCAAGGGCAGCCACGAGTGCCTGCAGCGAGGTCACCCGTTTTCCACGGCGTCCTCGGCATCTGTGATGATGGCGAGACAGAGAGTACATCTCATAATTGACATAAGGAGCGAGGATGAAGTTCACATGTGACCGCGAGGCGCTTGTCGACCGGCTTGTCATCCTCGCCCGGGGTGTGTCCTCCCGGGGCACACTGCCTGTGCTGTCTGGCATCCTGCTGCAGGCCCAGGAAGGTAGGCTCGAACTCTTTTCGACGGACCTAGAGCTGTCCATGAAGGCCGTCATGGCAGCCAACGTGGAGGAGAGCGGCGACATCGTCGTCCCCGCGCGCCTGTTCACCGATGTCGTACGCAGCTTGCCTGCAGCTGAGGTGAACGTCGAGTCTGGTGCGCGCGACGAGACGGGCGGAGGCGGAGTGGTGGTCACCGCTCTTGCCTCGCGGTTCGAGCTCAATGCGTGGGCTGCCAGCGACTTCCCTCAGACGTCCACCTTCGATCTCAGCGAGAGCTTCTCGGTGAGCAGGGTGCCTTTCCTCGAGACATTGAGCAAGGTAGCCCGCGCGGCGTCGCGTGACGACAACCGGCCTATCCTCACTGGCGTGCTCGTCGCGATGGATGCGCACATGCTCCGCATGGTCGCTACGGACAGCTACCGGCTGGCTGTCAAGCAGACGGAGCTAGAGGGGGGCCCCGGACGGGAGGTCGAGGCCACCATCCCCGTCAAGGCGCTGACCGAGGTGGCGCGCCTCGCGTCGGGCATCGAGAGCGAGAGCATCGCCGTGCTCGTGAGTGAGAACCAGGCTTTGTTCGGGCTCGGCGACCTCGTGATCGCGACGCGTCTCATAGAGGGCCAGTTCCCGAACTACCGGCAGCTCCTGCCCGATACGTTCGAGCACGTCGTCGAACTGGACCGGGAGGCGTTCGTAGCTGTCGTGAGACGAGTGGGCCTCTTGGCGCAGAAGAACGCGCCGCTGCGCCTCAAGTTCGCTGGGGCACAGGGCGAGGAGCCG
>CAYMTC010000144.1:5257-5425 GCA_964393265.1 uncultured Thermoleophilia bacterium | reverse complement strand
GGCGCAGAGAGATCGGCCGCTGGTTCTTCCCGCCACCCGATGGCGTCGACGTCCTGCTCGACGCCACGAGGAGCCTCGCGAATCGGCTCGCTAGGCATGGGTACGGGGGCGATGTGGGCGGCGGCGCGCAGCTGACGCAGGGTCTGCGCCCGCTGGGCGGCGCCGCGC
>CAYMTC010000144.1:0-5247 GCA_964393265.1 uncultured Thermoleophilia bacterium | reverse complement strand
GGGTTGGGTCACAGCGCCCTCAGTCCTTCTCCACTTCAGGTGCGCCGCCGCCGCGATCGACGTGAGCGCGGTGATGACGCCGGCGATCACCAGCGCCGCGCGCGTACCCCACCAGGCAGCGAACGCCGCTGCCAAAGGGCCGCCGATAGGCGTGCTGCCCAGGAACACCGCGTTCCACAGCGCCATGACGCGGCCGCGCATGGCCGGCTCAGCCTCCAGTTGCAGTAGGGAGTTGGTGACGGACACGAAGGCGACGGCGGCCGCGCCCATGGGCACCAGCAACACGATCGCGGCCGTCATGCTGGGCGCCATGCCCACGGCCGCCGTGAACGCGCCAAAGGCGAACGTGGCCGCCACCAGGAGGCGGCGATTGGGGCTGCGCAGCGCCGCAACGGCCAGTGCGCCGGCCAGCGCGCCGATGCCCATGGCGGTGGTCAGCGCGCCGTAGCTGCCGCCACCACGGCCAAAGACCTTCTGCGCCAGGAGTGGCAGCAGGACCGAGAAGTTGTAGCCCATCATGCTCACCACGGCCATCATGACCAGCGGCACGATGAGAGCATGCGTCCGCGACACGTACGCCAACCCGTCGCGCAGCTGCCGCGGTCGCCGCGGCTGGGGAGGCACACGCTCCAGCTCGTCGGTGCGCATCGCCAGCAGGCAGCCGATGATCACCAGGAACGTGGCGGCGTTCACCAGGAAGCAGACGGCTGTGCCCACGGACGCGATCAGGATGCCAGCAAGCGCGGGACCGACGATGCGCGAGGCATTGATGATGACGCTGTTGAGGCCCACGGCGTTGGCCAAGTCGCGTGGACCCACCATCTCGAAGACGAACGCCTGCCGTGCGGGTGCATCGACCGCGAGCGCGCAGCCGGTGAGACACGCCAGCAGGTACACCATCCACACCTCGACCACCCCGGTGACCGCAAGCACGCCCAGTATCAGGGCCAGCACCGCTTCAACGCTGTTGGTGAGCACCAGCAGGAGACGTTTGTCGGTGCGGTCGGCGATCACGCCGGCCCAGGGGCTGAGTACCAAGCTGGGGCCGAACTGCAGTGCAGTCAGAACGCCGAGATCCAGAGCGCTGCCCGTGAGGGTGAGCACGAGCCAGCCCTGTGCGACCGACTGCATCCACGCGCCGCTCATGGACGTGAGCTGGCCGAAGAAGTACAAGCGGTAGTTGCGGCGTCTCAGCGCACGGAAGGTACGGCGCACGCCAGCACCCGCCTTGTCGACGAAGCCGGTGGCCATCCTGTCGGCGAGGCGGCGGGGTCCCGACTGTCCTTCGGCGGGGCTCCTCATGAGATGTCAGAGACGTGGGAAAGCGACAGGAGAGAAGTGAGTACGCGGAAAGGGCGGGAAGCACCTGAGGTGCTTCCCGCCCCCCTCAACGAACGAATGCGTGTAGTGATCCCTACTTGCTCTTACCGATCTTGAACATCTTGGTGCCGCAGTCGGGGCAGACACCCTGCACGGCCGGCTTACCATTCTTCATGGTGACAGGCCGCTCGTCCTTCATGATCTTCTTGGCCCGGCACTTGACGCAGTATGCCTCTGTTGCCATACCAGCCTCCTTGTAACCGACCGTTTGGAGCCGCCGGCTCCTCGGCCTGCCCCTCTATCAGGCATGAGTATACGCACACGGCGCGAGCCTAGGCAACGAAGCCGTTCGCGGGCCAGACGACGTTGCGCCCTCATCCACCCGGTGATACAACCCGACGTGGCCGGCCGGCAGCCGGCCGCCCGTCGCGAGCTGTTTGGGTCGAAAGGATGACTACGATGAACGATGAGCTCCAGGCCCGGATCCGCCGCGAGGTCGCCGACCAGAACGTGAAGCACATCCAGCTGTGGTTCACCGACATCCTCGGCAACCTCAAGATGGTCGAGATCCCCGACCGCCAGTTAGACAGCGTGCTGGAGAGCGGCGCCCCCTTCGACGGCTCCTCCATCACCGGGTACGCCGAGATAGAGGAGTCGGACATCGTCGCCATGCCCGACTGGTCCACTCTCAAGATCCTGCCGTGGTCACAGGGGCAGGAGAAGACGGCCTTCGTCTTCTGCGACGTCCTCAACCGTGACTACCAGCCTTACGAAGGAGACCCTCGCTACGTGCTGCGGCGCCAGCTCAAGCGCGCCGCCGACATGGGCCTCACGTTGTACGTAGGGCCGGAGCTGGAGTACTTCTACTTCAAGGACGCCCGCCAGCCGCAGCTCATCGACGAGGGCGGCTACTTCGACGTGCTGCCGGCCGACCTCGGCAACGACCTGCGCAAGCAGACCATGCGCACGCTCGAGAAGCTCGGCATACCCATGGAGGCCAGCCACCACGAGGTGGCTCCGTCCCAGCACGAGATAGACCCGCACTACGACGAGGCGCTGATCATGGCCGACCGGGTCATGGTCACCCGTCTCATCGTCAAGGAGGTGGCCGCGCACAACAGCCTGCACGCCACCTTCATGCCCAAGCCCATCCACGGCGTCAACGGCAGCGGCATGCACGTGCACCAGACGCTCTTTCGCGGCCAGCAGAACGCCTTCTACTCCGAGGACGACCCCGACCACCTCAGCGAGATCGCCAAGGGGTTCATCGCCGGTCAGCTCAAGCACATGCGCGAGATCTGCTCGATCCTCAACCAGTACGTCAACAGCTACAAGCGCCTGGTCCCCGGCTTCGAGGCGCCGGTGTACATCAGTTGGGCACACCGCAACCGCACGGCGCTCATCCGCGTCCCGCTCTTCATCCAGGGAAGAGAGAGCAGCGTGCGCGCCGAGGTGCGCAACCCGGATCCGGCTGCCAACCCGTACTTGGCCTTCGCGGTCATGCTGGCGGCAGGGCTCGAGGGCATCGAGCAGCGCTACGAGCTGCCGCCCTCCGTCGAGCCCAACATCTACAAGATGGACGCCGACCAGCGTGAGGCCATAGGGCTCACCAGCCTGCCCAACAACCTCTATGAAGCCGTGCGCGAGACCGAGCAAAGCCAACTGGTGCGCCGCACCCTCGGCGACCACGTGTTCGCGCGGTTCATCACCAACAAGCTCAACGAGTGGTACGAGTACCGCGAGCAGGTGAGTTCCTGGGAGGTCCAGCGCTACCTGCCCGTGCTCTGACGCCCGCGCACGCGCCGCGTTCCCCGGACAGACTACAACTTCCCACGGCGTGCTCTACAGCTTGTCGGCAGACAGCCGATAGGGGTAGGGCAAGCCCGCACAGCGGGCTTGCCCTACTACCTGTGACACGCACGACACGTACGCGGGGAGGCGTCCATGTCCCTCAAAGAAGCAGCACGAGGACCGCGACCCTGGCGCCTGCGCATCCGCCTGCTGGTCACGGTGCTGACTACGGTGGTCGCCTGTCTCGCAGTGAGTGCAGCCTGGTCCGCTACGGCCTCGGCCACCGTCTGGGTGGCCGACGGCTCGGCCAAGGTCTTCCCCAGCGATCGACCCACGCCGCGGACGGCCATCGTGCTCTACGCCGCCGGCGGCGAGTACGAGGCGGCACAGATCGCCGTACGTGGCGCCGCCGCCCGCGACGTCTCCGTCTCTTGGAGCCCCGGCAGCGATCCACTGCTGCAGCAGATCTCGACCCTGCAGCGCGTGGGCTTCGTCCACATCACCCGCGTCAGCAGCGGAGTGAGCGCCCGCCCGGGCGACTACCCCGACCCGCTACTCCCCGCGGAGTTCGGCCGAGCTGTCCGCGTGCCCGCCGGGTCTGCCACCCTCTGGCTCCTCTTCAACGTACCGCGTGGCACGTCTGCCGGCGACCACGTCGGTGAGCTCATCGTCAACGAAGCTGGCGTCCAGACCACCGTGCCCGTGACGCTCAAGGTCTGGGGCTTCGACCTGCCCAAGGAACGCGTCCCCGCCGCGCTCTCCATCGGGTGGGCCAACGCTCGCCAGGGACTACAGGGCGCTGTCAAGTGGACCTTCGAGAACCAGCGCCGCGTGTTCGACGGCTACTACCAGCTCTATAAGGACTACGGGTTCACCGCCCCCAGCATCTTCCCTGTGCCGTGGCTGGACCAGTCGAGCGGAGCCCTCAACACGGCGGACGGCTTCGCGCAGTACGCCGCCCGCTACCTGAACGACGACGTCGAGCGGGCCGGATACCCCGCGACACGCTTGCCGTGGGACATGCAGTGGCCCTGGAACCTCCAGAAGTATCCGGCCCACAGGACGGCGATGCAGCGCTACCTCACCCAGGTGTGCCGTCTGTACAAGCAGAACGGTTGGGCCGACAACGCGTACGTACGGCTCATCGACGAGCCGGCGCCAGGCGCGGAGGAGCGCAAGATCGAGACCCTCGCGCGGCTCCTGCACAAAGCCTCGGCGGAAGCCGGCTTCCGCGCCAAGGTCCTCGTGACCAGCGAGCCGCGAAGCACCAGATTCAAGGGCCGGCCGCCCAACCGCTTCCTCTTCGACGACGTCGATATCTGGGCCACGCGCGTCTACCGCTTCTGGGACTGGCTGCCTGACCTTCGTCGGCAGCAGGCCCGGGGTAAGCAGGTCTGGATGTACACCTATAGCGCCAATCGCTTGGCGCAGCGCGCACCCACCTTCCTCATCGACGAGACGCTCGCCGACGAGCACGCCATCTTCTGGATGATGTGGCGCTGGGATGCCTCTGGCCTCATCTACTGGCGCGTGAACAAGTGGACACAGCCGGGCACCAGCCGCTTCCGCGACCCCTACGCGCAACCGCTCTCGTACATCGACGGCCGCCTGCGCTTCAACGGCGAGGCCTCGCTTCTGTACCCGGGCTACCTCCCTCGCCTGGGCCTCAAGGACCCGTACGCCGCGCCGCGCTCATCGCTGCGCTTCGAGGCGCTGCGAGACGGCCTCGAGGAGCATACGTACCTGAGCCTGGCCGAGAGCGGCCAGTTCCCGGCTCCGTACGACGCACAGCTCAAGGACCTCGCGCAACGACTGGCCAAGGCCCTCGTCGACTACCCGTCCGGGGCCTACCGCACGCACTGGGCCAACATGCCGTCCTTCTCCAAGGACGCCTCGCACTACGCCGAGGCTCGCCTCCACCTCGGTGAAGCCATGGACCGGGTGCTCAACGGCCGCGGCCTGGTCACAGCCACCGGCCGCATCGTCGACTCCCAGGGAAGGCCGATCAGCGGAGCAGCAGTCAGCGACGGCGTGCTGCGCACGCTCAGTGGCGCCGACGGCAGCTACAGCATCCGCGGCGTGCGCGCCAGCCACACGCTCACCATCACCCATCCGCGCTATCAGGTCGCCCGTGTC
>CAYMTC010000143.1:0-5437 GCA_964393265.1 uncultured Thermoleophilia bacterium | reverse complement strand
CCGCACAAGCAGTCGGTAGCTGGGCTGGTGGATGAGCTGCGCGGCGCGGCTGCGCGAGCGGGAGCCGTCAACACCGTGGTGTTCGAGGGCGGCCGTAGCGTGGGCTACAACACCGACATCGACGGCTTTCGGCAGGCCCTCCACGCCGCACGGCCGGAGGGGGTCGCTGGCGAGCGCGTCCTTCTCCTGGGCGCCGGCGGCGCCGCACGAGCGGCCGCCCTGGCGCTCGCAGACGAGCCCGTGGCGGCGCTTACCGTGGCCGACAGGACGCCGGAGCGTGCTCGCGAGGTGGCTACCCTGGTAGCCCACGCCTCGCCGGCGGTATCGGTCTCTTCGGTGGCTCTCAAGGACCTGGATGCCGAGCAGGTGAGGCGTGCCCGACTGGTCGTGAACGCCACGGTGCTCGGTATGACAGGCAAAGGTAAAGTGCCCGCCGTTTTGGCCGATAACGTGGGTGTAGACCAGATTGTCTACGACGTGGTGTACGGATCGCGTCCCACGGAGCTGATCCAGGCGGCCCGCGTCCGGGGGGCGCTCACCGTCGACGGTGTCGAGATGCTCGTGTGGCAGGCTGCGATCGCTTTCGAACTGTGGACCGGCGTGCAAGCGCCGGTCCAGGCCATGCGAGATGCCATCAGAGCACGATGAGACAGTGAAGGTACGTAGACTGCGTGAGGTCGCGGAGCCTCGGCTCGAGCCTGTAGACGGGCAAGGTGGCCAGGACGGCGGCGGTCGGGCAGTCGACACGTCGCGCGTCCGCGCGGCACGGGCCGCGCTCGAGGCGGTCGCCACAGACAGTGTCGGCGTCGACCGCCTCGACGTAGCTGCCAGCGAGATGGGCCAGGACGGCCCGGAGCAGGTGACAGCTGAGGAGGGCGGCCTGAGCGCTGCAAGCCGGCCGGCGCGCCGGCCACGGCTTCGCATCGGCGATCTGTTGGTGGAGATGGGGCTCGTCACCACCGCGCAGGTGGAGCAGGCCTTGCAGCGCCAGAGAGAGACGCACAAGCGCCTCGGCGAACAACTCGTGGCCGACGGGGCACTCAACGCGCTGGACCTCTCCCGGGCGCTCGCTTCCAAGTTCAACGTCGAGTACATCGATCTGTCGCAGACGCCCATCGACGCTGCTGCCGCCAACGCGGTGCCAGACCGCGTGTGTCGCAAGTACGGCGCCCTGCCTATACGGTTCCTTGACGAGAGCACTCTCCTGGTCGCCATGGTCGACCCGTCCAACCTCAACGCGCTCGACGATCTGCGCATACTCGCCGGCTACGACATCGTGCCGGCCGTCGCCAGTGAGGAGGACGTGGCTGCGGCCCTGTCGCGGCTCACCCGCCTGGGCGACTCGGTCGCCGAAGAGTCGGACGAGTCGCAGGCGGCCGAGGACATGGACGAGAACGTCGACATCCGTGACGTCACGGAGTCGGCCCCTATCATCAAACTCGTCAACTCCGTGATCGCGCAGGCCGTCGACGACGGTGCCAGCGACATCCACTTCGAGCCACAGGCCAAGGACCTGGCTGTGCGGTTCCGCATCGACGGTGTGCTGCACGAGATCATGTCGGTGCCGCGCCGCCTGCAGTCGGGGGTCCTCTCCCGTCTCAAGATCATGGCAGACCTCGACATCGCCGAGCGGCGCGTGCCGCAGGACGGCCGTATCGGACTGGTCGTGGGCGGTCGCCCCATAGACATGCGCGTGGCCACGCTGCCCACGGTCTACGGCGAGAAGATCGTCATGCGGTTGCTCGACAAATCCAACGTGATGTTGAACCTGGCCGACCTCGGCTTCACCGAGAAGGCGCTGCGTCGCTTCGAGGTGTCGTTCAAGAAGCCATACGGCGCCATCCTTGTCACCGGCCCTACCGGGTCCGGCAAGTCGACGACGCTCTACGCGGCCCTCAACGTGCTCAACTCACCCGAGAAGAACATCATCACGGTGGAGGACCCGGTCGAGTACCGGCTGCCGGGCATCAACCAGGTGCAGGTCAACCTGAAGGCCGGCCTCACCTTCGCCGCCGGCCTCCGCTCTATCCTTCGCTGCGACCCCGACATCGTCATGATCGGGGAGATCCGCGACCGTGAGACGGCGCTCATCGCTGTGGAGTCGGCGCTCACAGGGCACCTGGTGCTCAGCACTCTCCACACCAACGATGCGCCAGGTGCCCTGGCACGCATCACCGAGATGGGCATCGAGCCGTTCCTCACAGCGTCGGCCGTCGACATGGTGCTCGCGCAGCGTCTGGCGCGTCGGCTTTGCCCTTACTGCAAAGAGCCCTACACGGCGACGCGCGAGATGCTCGTCAAGAACGACTTCCCGCCCGAGGCTCTCGAGTCGTCGTCGGTCACCCTCTACCACGCCAAGGGGTGCCCGCGCTGCAACCACACGGGCTACAAGGGCCGCGTAGGGCTCTACGAAGTCATGGTGGTCAGCGAGGCCATCCGTCGTCTCACAGTAGAGCGCAAGAGCGCCGACGAGATCTCCCGCGTGGCGCAGGCCGAGGGTATGAAGCCGCTCCGCGAGGACGGCATCGAGAAGGTGCTCGCCGGAGTCACCTCCATGGAAGAGATAGCCCGCGTCATCATCTGACGGCGGTTCACCATAGCGGCGCCAAGGTCCTCGGTGACAGGGGCCACCGCGCAGAGTGGAAGGAAGGCTAGATGGACTTGGTCGATATCCTGGTCGAGGTACTGGAGCGCGAGGCCAGCGACCTCCATATCGTCGTCGGCTCTCCGCCCCTGCTGCGCATGCAGGGCCTGCTGCAGCCGCTCGACGCCCCTAAGCTCACGGGCCCGCAGACGCGTGAGCTTGTCTACAGCATCCTCACGCAAGACCAGCGTCAGCGGCTGGAGAACGACTGGGACATCGACTTCTCCTACTCCGTGCCCGGCAGAGCGCGGTTCCGCGTCAACGCCTACTTCCAGCGTAACAGCGTCGGCGCCGCCTTCCGGCTCATCCCTGTGAACATCAAGACCATCGACGAACTGGGTCTGCCACGCTCCGTGCACCAGTTCGCGCAGAAGCCGCGCGGGTTCATCATCGTCACCGGACCTACCGGGTGCGGTAAGTCCACGACGCTGGCTGCCATCATCGACGAGATCAACGAGACGCGCACCGAACACATCATGACGATCGAGGATCCCATCGAGTTCCTCCACCGACACAAGCGGTGCGTCGTGAACCAGCGCGAGATAGGCACGGACGCGCAGAGCTTCGGTCGGGCGTTGCGCGCCGCTCTGCGCCAGGACCCCGACGTCATCCTGGTCGGCGAGATGAGAGACACCGAGACCATCGCCACGGCTCTCACCGCTGCCGAGACTGGGCATCTGGTGCTGGCCACGCTGCACACGCAAGACGCGCCCAAGACCATCGACCGCATCATCGACGTCTTCCCGCCGCACCAGCAGGAGCAGGTGCGGGTGCAGCTTGCCACGACCGTCATGGGCATCGTCACACAGCAACTGTTGCCCACGCGCGACGGGCGCGGACGCGTGGTGGCCTGCGAGGTGCTCGTACCCACCCCGGCCGTGCGCAACCTCATCCGTGAGGGCAAGACGCACCAGATCTACTCGGTCATGCAGACGGGCTCACAGTTCGGTATGCAGACCATGGATACCGCGCTCGTGGACCTCGTACGGCGCGGCATGATCACGCGCGAGCTTGCAGAGCGGCGCTCCAGTACTCCGGAGGAGCTCCGTCGACTCATGGGGCAGCCGGCGGCTGTGGCTCGATGAGGGCTGCGCAGCTCAAGGAATCGTCGCGTACGCCGACACAAGGACTGACGGCAATGGAGGTCGGTGACGCATGACCACGTACGCCTATAAGGTCCTCGACGCCCGCGGCGGGCAGTCTACCGGGCAGATCGAGGGCGAGAGCAAGTCCGGCGCGGCTATGGCTCTGCGCCAGCGCGGCTTCACGGTACTCGACGTCAACGAGGTCAAGACGAGCCTCGCCAAGGTCGATATCTTGGAGCCCTTCCAGCGCATCAAGTCCAAGGACCTCACCGTCTTCTCGCGGCAGTTCGCCACCATGGTCAACTCAGGCCTGTCTCTGCTGCGCTGCCTGTACGTGCTCGAGCAGCAGACAGAGAACAAGAAACTGGCCACCGTCATCGGTGAGGTGCGCGGCGACGTGGAAGCTGGTATCAGCCTCTCCGATGCCTTGGCCAAGCACCCCAAGGTGTTCAACCAGCTCTACGTGAGCATGGTGCGGGCCGGCGAGCTCGGCGGCATCCTGGACGACGTGCTCAACCGCGTCGCCACGCAGCTGGAGCGCGACGACAGCATCCGCCGGGCGGTCAAGTCGGCCATGGTGTACCCCATCATGATCGGCAGCTTCGCCGTGCTGGTGCTCATCGGCATGGTGCTGTTCCTCATCCCCGTCTTCGCAGACATGTACAAGGAGATCGGCGACGGCGCTCAGCTGCCGTCGCTCACTCGCCTCATGATCTCCGTCTCGGACTTCGTCCGCGGCTGGTGGTTCATCGTCTTCCCGCTGCTCATAGGGGCTGGGTGGGGTCTCAACTACCTCAAGAAGACGCCGCGTGGTACAGCGGTGTGGGACCGCATGAAGCTGCGTATCCCCATGGGCATCGGCGTCATCGTGCGCAAACTGGCCATCTCGCGCTTCTCTCGCACGCTGGGCACACTCATCGCTAGCGGTGTCCCCATCCTGCAAGCCATCGAGATCACCGGCAAGGCTGCCGGCAACACGGTCATCGAGCAAGCCATGGCCAACGTCCAGACGAGCGTCAAGGAGGGGCAGTCCATCACGGTCCCACTCGAGAAGGCCGGTGTGTTCCCCGCCATGGTCACCCAGATGGTGTCGGTGGGCGAGGAGACAGGCTCCCTGGACTCCATGCTCGCCAAGGTCGCCGACTTCTACGAAGACGAGGTCAATGCCAGCGTCAAGTCGCTCACCTCTATCCTTGAGCCCATCATGATGATCGGCGTGGGCGCTATCGTGGGCATCGTGGTCATCTCCATGTACCTGCCCATCTTCAACCTCATGAACGTCCTCAAGTCCTAAGGCACGCGATGAGCGTCGCCACCGTCCCGCAGGCCGCGCTGGCCCCGGTCATTCCCATCGAGAGCGCGGTGGGTGGCCGGCAGAACGAGGCTCTCCTCGCTCAGTATGCTCGGGCGCGCTCGCCACAGACGCTGGACCGGCTGGTACGCGACAACCAGGCGCTTGTCCACCACATCCTCAAGCGGTTCCGCTACGGCGAGGAGTCCTACGAGGATCTCCTCCAGGTGGCCAACCTGGGTCTCATCAAGGCGGCGCAGAACTACGATGCCCGCCGCGGAGTGAAGTTCTCCACGTACGCCACGGTGGTCATAGAGGGTGAGGTGCGGCACCACCTGCGCGACTCACTGCTGCTGCGCCAGCCCCGCTGGCTGCGGCGGGTCTACGGGCAGATCCAGGGAGCGTCGGCCGAGCTCG